>JBBAPY010000005.1:0-29494 GCA_040400635.1 Rhodoferax sp. | reverse complement strand
GTCACCGCCCTGTCCTTGCTCACCGACGCCCTGCGCGATGCGCTGGACCCCAAAGTCGTTCAATAAGAGGCCTGCCATGACCACTTTGCTCCAGGTCGAACAACTGACGGTGGACTTTGTCAGCGCCTCGCGCGCCCCTGTGCGCGCGGTCGACGGCGTGGGCTTTAGCCTGCGCAGCGAGAGCACGCTGGCTCTGGTGGGCGAGTCGGGCAGCGGCAAATCGGTCAGCGCCCTGGCGGTGATGGGGCTCTTGCCCCGGCACAACGCGCGCATCAGTGCGCAGACCCGGCTGCAGTTTCAGGGTCGCTCACTCATGGGCCTGGGGCTGAGCGATTGGCAACGCATCCGCGGCAAGCACATGTCCATGATTTTCCAGGACCCGATGAGCTCGCTTAACCCGGTCTACACCATCGGCTTTCAACTGGCCGAGATGCTGCGCATGCACGAAGGCATGGGCCGCAAGCAAGCGCGCAGTCGGGCGCAGGCTTTGCTGGAGGAAGTGGGTATTCCCGAAGCGGCGCGGCGCCTGGATGCCTATCCGCACGAGCTCTCGGGTGGCCAGCAGCAGCGGGTGATGATTGCCATGGCCCTGGCCTGCGAGCCCGAGCTACTGATCGCTGACGAGCCCACCACCGCGCTGGACGTGACGGTACAGCGCCAGATCGTGCAACTGCTGGCCGAGCTGCGCCAGCGCCGCAAAATGGCCATGCTCTTTATCACCCACGATCTGGGTTTGGTGAGCGAGATCGCCGACGAGGTGGTGGTCATGCGCCACGGCAAGGTGCGCGAGACAGGCCCGGTGCAGCAGATATTTACCCAAGCACAAGACGCCTACACCAAGGCTTTGCTCAGTTGCCGCCCCAGCCCCGAGCGCGTGGGCCAACGCCTATTAACTATCGACGATTGGATGCAGGCCGAGGCCACCGACGCCCCCACCGAGCGACTTCCCGCCCAGGTGGCGACGCCCGTTGCGCAAGCGGCCAACGATACGCCCCTGCTTGAAGTGCGTCACTTGCGCAAAGTGTTCGATGTGGGCGGCTCCTGGTTTGGCAAAAAGCAGTTTGTGGCGGTCGAGGACGTGAGCTTTTCGATGTTCAGGGGCCAAACGGTTGGTCTGGTGGGTGAATCGGGCTCGGGTAAAACCACGGTGGGTCTGGCGATGCTGCGCCTGCACCAGGCCAGCGGTGGCGAAGTGCTGATGCAGGGGCGCAATCTGCTGGCGCTGTCCAAGGCTGAATTTGCGCCTTACAAGCGGCATTTACAAATCGTTTTCCAGAACCCCTACGCCTCGCTCAATCCGCGTTTTACCGTGGCCGAGGTTTTGGATGAACCCATGCGCCTGCACGGTCTGGGCGGGGATGCAGCGGGGCGTAAGCTGATCGCGCAGCGCCTGCTCGACCAGGTGGGCATGCCCGCCAGCAGCATGGGGCGCTACCCTTTTGAGTTCTCGGGCGGGCAACGCCAGCGCATTGCGATTGCGCGCAGCCTGAGCCTGTCGCCACAGGTGCTGGTGCTCGACGAGGCAGTCTCAGCGCTGGATGTGTCGGTGCAGGCACAGGTGCTCAACCTGCTCAAAGACCTGCAGGCCGAATTGGCGCTGAGCTATTTGTTTATCTCGCACGATCTGGACGTGGTACGCCACATGGCCGATACGCTACTGGTGATGCACCAAGGCAAAGTGCTTGAGCAAGGCGATGCAGCCACTTTGTATGCACAGCCGCAGTCCGATTACACGCGCCAGCTTTTGGCGGCAGCACCGCGCCTGCAGTTTCGACCGGCGGCTTAAGCACCCGTACGGGTCGCTATTCAGGGCCGCGCGCGCGTTGCGTCTTTGTTTTTGGCGGCGGCAAAATCGCCCGCGTAGACGTGAAAAAGCTGCGCGGGCAAGATCCAGCGGGCCATTGCGGCGTTCACCTCCTGCACACTGGTGGCGGCGATCTGCAAATACAACTTGTCATAAAAGGCCATATTGCGCCCGATGCGTCCATTGACCAATTGCAACTGGGCCAGGGCGCTGTCCTGGGCCCAGCTGGTCAGGCGCTGCTGGTCCAGGCTTTTCTTCGCGTCCTGCAATTCGGCTTCGGTGATTCCGCTGGCAAGCAACTGGGCCAGTTCCTGAGCCATGGCCTGCTCGACCTTGATGCGGTTCTCGGGCGCAAAAATCGCCCACAAAGTCAATTGCCCGGATGGCTCCAAGGCCGACACCCGCAGCTGGCTGCCTGCGCCATAACTGATGCCCTCTTGCTGGCGCAAACGCTCGAGCAAGCGCGACTGCGTACCACCACCCAAAATTTCATTGGCCAGCAAAAGCGCTGGGTAGTCGGGCAGGGTGTCTTGCACTTTAAGCGGCAAGGCTGCCATGTACACCGCGTTTGCTTTATCGGGCGTTTCTAATTGCAAGGTAGCCGCATGGGGCTCGGGCGCTAGCTTGCGCAAACGCTCAAAAGTCACTTTGCCAGCCCAACCGGCAAAAAGCGTAGGTACAGCAGTCTGTGCCCATGCCGGATCAAAATCACCTGCCAGCGCGAAGTGTGCCGAAGCGGCGCCCGCCAAATCGGCATATGCAGCCTTGACCTGCGGCAAACGCAGGGCTTGGAGGTCCGCAATAGTCTCCTCAAAGCTGCGGGCGTAGCGAATGTCCTTGCGCCCAAAGTTGTTGAGGCCACGCGCCAAGGCGTTGGACGCCAAGGCATCGGGGTCGCTGCGCTGGGATTTGACAAAGGTCAGAGCCTGGCTGCGCGCCTGCTCAAACTCGGCCTGCGAAAACGTGGGCGCGCGCAAAATGTCCCGCAGCAAGGGCATGAGCGCGGGCAGGCTGGCGCGCACCGTATCAAACTGCAGCACCAGGTTTTGGCCTTGCTGGCTGAGCGACAGCTTGGTTTTGAGCTGGTCCAAGGCACTGCTGATGTCGCTGCGGCTGCGCCGTCCGGCACCGCGTGTGAGCAAGCTGGCCGCCATCTCGATGGCGCTGGCACGCCCGGCCAGCGATTTTTCGTCCCCCAGCTCCAGCACGATCTGCCCCGAAACCGTCTGGCCGCGCGTCTTTTTGGAAATCAGTACCAATCGCGTACCGCCGGGCAGCGTTGTGCGCAGGGTCCGTTCTTCGATCATTACAGGAGTGAGCGCAAAGGCTTCGCCCTGGGTGACCGCTGGCTTACCTTGGTAATCGGACAGCATATCGGCCAGCGCGGGGGTAGGCGGAATTAGGACGCGCTTGGCATGGGCGACCGGGACGAACTGGCCCAGGGTGCGGTTACTGCTTTGCAGATAGTGCTGCGCCACCCTTTGTACATCTGCCACCGTCAGTGCTTCAATGCGATCGCGTTGCAGGAAAAACAGGCGCCAGTCGCCCTTGGCGATAGCCTCGGAAAGCGCAACGGCTAGGTTTTGCGCATGGTTAATTGTGTTGTCAATATCGCTCAGCAGTGTTGCCTTGGCACGTGACAATTCGGCCGCCGTAATGGGCTTGCGCACCACCCCTTCAAGCTGCTCAAGCATGGCCTGGCGTGCCTGGGGCATGGAGTGGCCTTTATCCAACTCGAGCCAGAAAATCATGTAACCGGGTTCGGCAAAGTCCATCGTCCACGCATAGCTTTGCGACGCCTTTTTGCGCTCGACGAGTTCGGTATGCAAGCGCCCAGCGGGTGGCGAGGCCAATATCTCGCCCAGCGCGAAAAGTGCAGCGGTATCAGGATGCGCTCCAGCCGATACCAGGTAGAGCGCAGCCAACCAATAGCTATCAGCCACGCGGTTCACCGTGAGCTCACGCGCGCCGTCGCGCGGCGCCTCGCGCGTGTAGGTCGGCTCCAGCACGCGTGCAGGTCGCGGTATCGGGCCAAAGGGCAACTCCACCATGGACAGTGCCTGCGCCACATCGAAAGCCCCGGCGATCACCAAAACTGCGTTGTCCGGTTGGTAATACTTGCGGTAAAAATTTTGCAAATTCTCGATCTTGACGTTTTCTACATCGCTGCGCGCACCAATAGTGTCTTTGCCGTAGTTGTGCCAGTCAAAACTACTGGCCAGCATTTTTTGCATCAGCACCTGCTGGGGACTGTTTTCACCCGCCTCCATTTCATTGCGTACGACTGAAAATTCTTTATCCAGGTCGGCACGTGCGATGAAGCTGTTGACCATACGGTCTGCCTCCATCTGCAAAACCCAACGCAAATTGCTCTCAGAGGCTGGAAAGGTTTCGAAATAATTGGTGCGGTCGGTGTAGGTCGTGCCGTTGAAATCCATGCCGCGCTTCCCAAGCGCAGCCATGATGTTGCCTTGACTGGGTGTGCCTTTAAACACCATGTGCTCCAGCAAATGCGCCATGCCGGTCTCACCGTAGTTTTCGTGCCGGCTACCTACCAGGTACGTAATGTTCACCGTGGTGGTGGGCTTGGAGGCATCGGGCGCCAGCAGCACCCGCAGGCCGTTGGGCAGCAGGTATTCGGTGATGCCCTCCACAATGCGGACCCGCTGCGCAGTCTTCGCATCCAGGCCAGCGGCGCTCTGGGCATAGGTAGAAGGCGCGATGACCATTGCGGCGATGCAAGCGCCAAGCAAGATGAAGGCCCGCAGGCCCCCGAGATGGAAATTCATGGTGATGATTGACTTTTTAAGGTGTAGCGCCCGGCGCGCCCACTTTGACGAGATTGTCATTGGAGTTGCGGTCGATACGCACGTTAAACGGATCCACACCGACGAAGGCAGGCGCCTTGTCTGTGACTAAGCGTAGCTCCTGGCTGCCGGAATGCAGAGCCACGCGTTGCAAAACCAGGACGGCTTCGGGGCCATAGCCTTTCTTGGCGGGCTCGGCACTGAAGGCGCCGATCTCGAAGGTTTCGTTCAAAGGCGCTTCAGTTTCCTTGCCCTTGCCATCAGCGTAATATTTGCTGGCCTGCACGGTAAAGCGGACATCAAACTTGCCGTCAGCGCGGGACTGCACCGAAGGCGCACTTGCTTTGAGATCATAGAGGGTGATTTTTTCGAATAAGTCGGTGATCAATGCGTGCTGGCCCGGGTCCACCTCTGCGCGTAAAAGGCGCAAAAAGTCGGTACTCGAGGGGTACGGTGCGGCCTTGAAAGCAAATTGCGCCAGAAGCTTTTGCAGCGCCCGGTTGACCGCCGCTTCGCCAACCTCCTCTTTGAGCGCGTACATGGCCAGACCGCCTTTTTGGTAATGGATGTAGCCCTGGTTTTCAACCCGATACAGCGGCAGCTCTTCAAGCACTTCGCCGCCCCGGCTGCGCAAATAACCATCGAGCTCATATTTCAGAAATTTGCGGATCTGCTCGCGTCCGTACAACTTCTCCATGACCAGCAGTGCGCCGTACTGAGAAAAGGATTCGCTGAGCATCGTCATGCCTTGCTTATCCGCACCGATGACTTGATGGGCCCACCATTGGTGCGCCACCTCGTGGGCGGTGACATAGGTGACCAAATCAATTTTGCTATCGCGCGACTCGTCCTTGAAGTTTTGTATAAATCCAATGGATTCGGAGTAAGGCACGGTGTTAGCAAAGGACTGAGCAAAGGAGGCATAGGCCGGGAACTCAAGGACGCGCAATTGGCGGAATTGGTAAGGCGCAAATTTCTCGCTAAAGACATCCAGACTGACCTTCATAGCGTCGAGCATGCGCTGCACATTGTGGTCATGGGGGCCATGGTGATACACCGCCAGATCGACGGTCTTGCCGCTCGGACTTTTCCAAAGGTCTGTCTTGATGGTGTAGCGGGCCGACTGCAATGAAAAGAAGTTGTGGATCGGTGCCTCGGTACGCGTGACCAAGGTGCGCCGTCCATTGGCCGTAGTGTCGCTCACGGTGTAGCCCGGCGCCACGGGTGTTTGGTCTGCGTCAGTGCTCAGGGTGATATGGGCCTGCACCCAATCGCTGTCGTGCCGCAAATAGTGATGCGCATTGGCCTGTTGGTCTTCCAACTTGGACGGACGCAGCTCGGCGGGTAAGCCCTGCTTGCGCCGCTTGACGCGGTCCTGCAAAAACGCTTCCTTGCTGACTCCGATCAGCGGCGCGACTTCAAAGTTATTCAGGAAGCTACCGTTCTCCACGATACGGGTCTGGTTGCCCCCGTTTTTAAAGCCCATCTGTTCCAGGCTGTTTGAAAAACGCAAGGTGCGCCGCTCTCCAGCCGCCATCGGTTCTTTCAAGGCATAAATGCGGTAGCCAAAGCGGGGGTATTCTTTTTCCAGTTGTGCACCGTCCATGGTCAGTGCGTAATGCTTGGCATCCGGAACCAACTGCACATGGAAATGGCTGAGCGCAGCACCGCTGCGGTTTTCCAACACATAGCTGCCCTGGGTTTGCGCCCGTTGTTGCCTCGGGTACAAGTCGACTTGTAGCTTCACCTCGACGATGGTGGGTTGGGGCAGGCTCTCAAAGCCAAGCAATTGCTTTTCCATATCAGCGGCAAGCGCCTCGCGTTCGTCGCTTGCCTGGTAGCGGTTGAGCACATTGGTGTTGTAAAAAATCCAGGCGCCCGCGCCCAGCCAGATGCAGGCCGACGCGCTCAATACCCAAAGTACACCGCCCCGAAGTCGACCGGATATGCGGCGCATACGCGGCAGCAATGAGGTATCGACGCCTCGGCGCCACATCAGATGGCTGAGCACCAGCAAAACGCCTGCAAAACCAAACCAGTACAGCTGCATCCAGCTGCGGCCGATCCAGAAATGGCCGGAACCATTCATATCCGACAGGGGCACTGCCGTACTGCTGCCATAGTTGTACAAATTATGCTCAAAGCCCAGGTTGACCAGCACGATGTTCGAGACAAAGTAAAGCAGCATCACCGCCCAGCCACTGAACTTATTGGGCACCAGCGTTTGCACAAAAATGGCCAGCACGGCCAACAAAAAGGCCTCCATAAGGTGCGGGGCAAGAAACCACGCCACATAGGCAATGAGCTCAAATTCGGTATAGCCGTTAAAGGCCTGAAAAGCGATACCACCCAGCACCGCGACCACAAAGGTAGCTAGCAACACACCGGCAATTGCCAGTACCTTGGGCAGCATAAAGGCCCAGTCGGGCGCTGCGCTGGAGCCGACGATTTCGTGCATGCGACGGTCGCGGTCACGCCAGACCAATTCACCCGCGTAAAAGACGGCGATGATGAAAATAAACAGGTTGTAAGCGCCGCTGAGCGCGCCGATGATGTTGCGGGTGACAGGGAAAAACTCTACCCCACGCTGATCCACGGTACCCGTCATGGCGCCCAAAGCGTTAAACAAGCCCAATGCCAGCAACACGATAAAGGCCGGGCTGCGCAGCACATAGGTCAGGTCAAAGCGCGCCAATGCCAGGCACTGCGTAAAGGCCACCCGCGCCCCTTCGTCGCTGGACGGCAGCGGGCCTTGGGTGGATGGCGCTAGGGTCCCGGTTTTCATTGCTGCAGGGTTTTTGCCCGTAACATGTGCCGCCCTATCAAATCGAAAAATCGCGTAGGCCAAGGCTAGAAATGCCAGGCCTATGCCACCCCAGAGCAGCCGGTTGTACAAAATCAATCCGGTCATGTCCGGCAATTGCGTATTGCGCTCGGCCGCCGTCCAGTAGCGCGTTACCTGTTTGAGTGCGCTCAAACCGAAGGGATCGGTCCACGCCGCTATGGTGTCCCAAGCCGGGTCGCGCAACATGATGCGCGAGGTAATGAACAACACCAAAAATGCAATCACGCCGATAAAGGTCCACATCAGCGAGCGCGTGGCAGTGGCCAAAGCAAAGAAAACTGCTGCCGTCAGGAACAAGGTGGGCACGGCGAAATACAAAAATGCAAGGCCATAGTGCTGCAATACCGTGGGGCCTAGTGTTTCAGGGTCTATCCAGGGCATCAGGCTACCTACCAACATGCCCAGCGGCACAGAGGCCATCACTGCCAAAGCGGCCAAAAATGCACCGCTAAAGCGCCCTATCAAATAGTCGAATTTTCCAATCCGCGTACTGCGTACCAGTGGTGCAAAGCCGGTTTCATCATCGCGAATAATGACATTTGCGACGAAAGCAGTGACCACAAACAGTCCAAACAAATTGAGCACCGCAATGGTTTGGGCAATGGCAAACGGTGCATTGACATGCACATTACCACCCGCACCGATGCGGATGTTTTCAGAAGTGACACTGCCAAAGGCCAGCAAGAAAAACAAGGCGAAAGCCACCGCAAACAGCGGCGAGCGCAGCTGGTAGCGGGCTTCAAAAAGTGCAATTGCTTTATACATGGCGAGCTCCGGCCTAAACGGCGGCAGGAGAGGCAGCGCCGGCGGCTTGTCGCGCCGCGACCACAATCGAAAAATACAGATCTTCCAAGGAGCCCGTTACAGGCTCACACTGCGCGTCGGGGGCGCTATCGGCCAGTACGTGGATGACAGTTTGGCCAGCACGCAGCCGGTTGGCAATGACCGTGTACTCCTTGCGAAACGCCTCCAGTGCACCGGTTGCGATTTCGCGGCGCCAAACCCGCCCCTGTAAACTTTGCACCAGGGCTTCGGGCGCGCCTTGCAAAAGTAACCGCCCGCCTACGATGATGGCCATTTGGGGACACAGATCAGAGACATCGTCAACGATATGGGTCGACAAAATCACCACCACTTGCTCGCCGATTTCCACCAGTAGATTATTAAACCGGTTGCGCTCCTCCGGATCCAAACCGGCGGTGGGCTCGTCCACAATAATGAGCTTGGGGTTGCCAATCAAGGCCTGGGCAATGCCAAAACGCTGGCGCATGCCACCCGAAAACCCTGCAACGGCCTTTTTGCGCACGTCCCATAAATTCACTTTAGCCAAAAGGCTTTCCACCGTGTCTTTGCGCGCGCCGCGCCCTGTAATGCCTTTGAGTACGGCCAAGTGGTCCAACAAATCATAGGCGCTGATACGCGGATAAACGCCGAAGTCCTGCGGCAGATAGCCCAGAACCTGGCGCAGTTTTTCGGGCTCGCGCACCACGTCGATGTCCCCAAATCGGATGAAGCCCTCACTAGGCGTTTGCAAACTGGCAATGCAACGCATCAGGGTGGATTTGCCGGCACCATTGGGGCCTAGCAAGCCGAACATGCCGGTGGGGATACGCAAATCAATACCCTCAAGCGCCTGTGTGCCGTTGGCATAGCGATGCGAAAGCTGACTAATTTCAAGCATGGGAACCCCTCCTTTTTCATCAAATACAAGGCATATTGTGTGAACCCTCGCTTCGCTTAGCAAGGACTAAGTGACCAAATGCCAATAATCGGGGACAGACTGCAGAAAAGACGACCCCGGAACACGGGCCAGGCGCACTCAGGCCCCTGGGCGCCTGCGCATCCAGAACCAGCCGCCTGCCAAGCTGCGCAATACAAAGCGCAGCAGCAACAAAGTAGACAGTGCCTCGAGCATGGTCACCACCAAGGCCAAGAATGGGTGAAAACGGACACTGCGCGCCCGGATCTTGGCGCGCATACGTTCGCTTGCGCCTTCAATGCTGTCGTAAAAACTCGGCACTACGAGCAAAGTCAGAAGAGTCGACGTAATAGTTCCACCGATGATGGATACGGCCAGTGGCTGGTAAAACTCGCCGCCCTCACCCAGCCCCAGCGCCACCGGCATCATGCCTGCGATCAGCGCAAACGTGGTCATCAAAATAGGGCGCAGGCGTACCCGGCCAGCGTGCATTAAAGCTTGCTCACGGTCGATGCCGCCAGCCTCCTCTTTGCGCGCCGCATCCAGCAACAAAATCGCGTTTTTAGCTACCAGACCCATGAGCATGATGATGCCGATAAAGCTCATGAGGTTGAGCGTGCCGCCTGTGAGCAATAAAGCAATGACGACGCCAATGAGTGACAAGGGTAAGGACAACATCACACCCAAGGGCGCTATGAAGGAGCTAAATTGGATCACCAAAATCAGGTACATCAGACCGATGCCACTGACGAGGGCGATCAACATTTCGGTGAACAGCTCCTTTTGATCTTGGCCCGCACCGGCCAGACGCAAGCCGTAGCCGGGGGGATAGTCCATGGCCTGGGCCAGCTTCAGCGCATCGGCGGTCACTTCGCCGTTCGAGCGCCCCTGCACATTGGCCGCTACCGTCACCACGCGCTTGCCTTCACTGTGCGAAATCGTCGAAGGTGCTTTACCCATCGTGATACTGGCGATTTGCTCCAATGGCACCAGCTCTCCGGTACCGGCGACCGCAATGGGCAAACGCTCAATGTTTTCACGCGATAGCCGGTCGCTGGGATGCAGGCGCACGGCCACATCCCGCGTCTCGCCGGTTGGGTCCACCCAGTCGCCCACCTCCACCCCCGCAAACGCAACACGCAGGGCTTGGGCCGCATCGTTGGCAGAAATCCCCATGGAGTTGGCCAGCCCGCGATTGAGTTCGATGCGCAGTTCTTTGCTGGGGTCTTGCTCAGACAGACCCACATCCACCGCGCCAGGTACCTGGCGCAGTTTTTCCATAAAGCGGTTGGTGATCTCCAGTAAGCGGCGAGAGTCCGGTCCCGTGAACTCGATTTGTACTGGCTTGCGCGCGCCATTGCCCAGGTCGTCAAACACGGTGAATTCAGCGCCAATGAGCGGTCGGATTTTTTCGCGCAGTTCAATCGCCACTTCTTTAGCTCTGCGGCGGCGGTCTTTGCGCGGACCGAGATCCACATAAATGCGCCCGCCATTGGGTCCAATATTGCTATTGGTCTCGCGCGTCTCGGGCAGCGTGCGGGCAATTTCGGCGGCCCGTTCCATCTTCAGGCGCGCGTACTCGAGCGAGGAGGAAGCGGGGGTGCGCACATCAATCATCAGATTGCCCGAATCGGCAGCAGGCAAAAAGGCCGAGCCACCAAAGCGCATGTGCAGCGCAATGGCGGCAATCAATGAACTCAGGGCAATCAAGCCCATGGCGCGCCGGTGGTGCAAAGCCCAGGCAATCACACCGGCGTAACGATCGGCCTGCCGGTCAAACCAGTCATTGAAGACTTGCAGTTTGCGCCCCACCGGGCCTTTAGGAGCGGTATGGTGGTCTGGCGGATCGCCCCAATAGGCAGAAAGCATGGGGTCCAAGGTGAACGAGATCACCAGACTGACCATCACCGAACAGGCCACCGTCAAGGCGAAGGGCCGAAACCATTCACCCGCCCCGCCGGGCATGAAAGCCACCGGCAAAAACACCGCCATGATGGACATCGTCGTTGCCGTCACCGCCAGCCCAATTTCGGCCGTACCTTCCAAAGCGGCAGTACGCCTGTCGGAACCGCGCTGCATGTGGCGCACGATGTTTTCGCGCACCACGATGGCATCGTCAATAAGCACACCGATAGCCAGCGACAAACCCAAAAGAGACATGAAATTGAGCGTAAAACCGCACAACCAAACGCCAATAAATGCGGCGATGACCGAGGTAGGAAGGCTCAGCCCGGTAATCAGGGTGGAGCGCCAGGAGTTCAGAAAAGCGTATACCACCACGATGGTCAGGCCCGCGCCCAGCACCAGCGAGTCAATCACGTTGTTGAGGCTGTTTTGCGCATCTTTGCCGCCATCGCGGGTAATTTCGAGCAGCGTGCCGGGGCTGTCCTTGGCCAGCTGGGTGTTGAATTCTTTGGTCGCCTCGCGCACGGCCTTGGCGACCGACACGGTACTGGCATCACGCGAACGGGTCACGAAAATGCCGACATTGGGTTTGCCACTGCGGGTACTGATGCCGTCCAGATCGGCAAACCCGTCTTCCACCGTGCCCAATTGACCCAGACGCACCAGTTGGGCACCCATGCGCTTGACAACAATTTGCGTAAAGTCTTGCGGTTCGGTGATGCGACCTACCAGACGGATACTCTCGTTTTCATAGGGGCCGCGTAGTTTGCCCACAGGTGCATTCGCATTTTGGGCGCGGATGGCGTTAACCACCTCAGCCACAGAGACGTTGTATTCGCGCAGCTTCGCAGAACGCAGCAACACCGACAGCTCGCGCTTGAGCGAGCCAGAAACATTAACCGTGGCCACACCGGGTAAAGCACGCAACTTGTCAGCAAGCACGTCCTCGGCCAAGCGCGATATTTGTGCGTGGCTTTGGCTGCTGCTGGACAAGGCCAGATTGATGATGGGCTGGGCAGAAGGGTCATAGCGGCGGATCACCGGCTCGCGCATTTCGATGGGCAGCTTGTAGCGCACCGAGGCAATCACCCCCCGCACCTCGTCGCCCGCTTCGATCATGTTTTTGCCAAATGCGAACTGCATATCAAAGCGGGCGTTGCCCTCGGCGCTCGTGGAGCCGACTTTTTGTGCACCCGCCACGCTTTGCAGTGATTTTTCCAAACGGTTAACGATTTCACGCTCCACCGTGTCGGGCGAGGCTCCCGGGTAGGCGATGGAAATAAAGAGACCGGGGTTTTCGATGTCAGGGAACTGGTTGACACGCAATTTATTGAGCGCCATCAGGCCCAAGGCCATCAGCCCCACGATGAGTACCACCGTGGCAATCGGGCGTCGAATGCTGAAGTCCGATAAAAACATGTTCAGGGCCCCGATGCCGCAGCACTAGGCTTGGCCGGCGCGGGTGCCGCCACCAGACTGATCGCTTGGCCATCTGTCAAACTGCTGCCCGGATTGCGCAACAGGCGATCACCGGTTTGCACACCGGCCTGCACTGCATACCGGCCGCTGCGAACATCACGGGCATCCAGGATGACTGCCACTTTGTGCACAGCGCTGGCGTCCACGCGCCAGACAAAGCTGGTGTCGTCCGCCCGCTGCACCGCCGATTCGTCCACTACTGGAACCGTTTGGGCTTTTGCGCCGCTGCTGATTTGGCCTTCGGCATACAGTCCGGCCACGCGTGGCCGCGCCGGCCCGGTAAAGGCAACCAGCACTTCTATTTGGCGCGTAGCCTCATTGGCGCTTGGATCGATGCGGGTCACCTTGCCCTCAAAGCTTTCGTCGCCATAACCATTCACACGAAACCTGACAGTTTGGCCCAAATGCACCTGCCCTGCCTTATCGGCCGAGATACGTCCGACGAAACGCAGGCTAGTCGGGTCAATTACCTTGAGTAGTTCTTTGCCGATGGACGCAGTGTCGCCCGCAGAGGCCTTACGCTCGCCGATCACGCCATCAAATGGCGCACGCACCAGAGTGCGCTGCAGCTGTTGACGCGCCAGCGCAACGCGCGAGTTGGCGCCTGAGACCTCGTTTTGCGCGGAGTTAGCGCGGATTTCTGCGTCATCAATGGATTGCAGGGTGGCCATGCCACTGGCGCGCAAGGTCTTCAGGCGCTCCAGGTTGCGCTTGGCCTGCTCCCACTGAAAGCCAGCGTTACGCGCGCTGTCTTCGGCTGCATTGAGGTTGTCGCGGATGGCCGTTTCGTCCAGCCGAACCAGTAAATCGCCCCGGCGTACCACATCACCGTTGTCTTTGAGCACCTCGAGCACCACCGCCGAGGCCTCTGCGCGCAGGTCTGCCTTGCGCTCGGCAGCGATCGTGCCCGCGATCACAGGGCCGCCGCCAGCCGCACCGTCAGCGACAGTCAAAATATCCTCAGGCGCAACCAGCAAAGGCACCGCAGGGGCGGCGGAAGATGCGTTGGTGTCCAGAGGCTTCTTACAGGCCGCCAAGGCAATAGCGAGGCACAAAATTGGGATGAGTCGTTTCATAAATGGGGGCTAGCTCAAAGCGCAAAACTTAAGCAATAGATGGTAGGGGCACCGAGCCGACACCAAGGAGGGGACAGCTATTTCAAGCTGCGGCGGATTCTAGGGCAGTAGCCTGCGCCGCTAGCCAACCATTGCCGATAGCGCCTGGATGCGCATTGCCCCTACCTATGTGCCAAAATCCGGATGCTTCGGCCCGAGCGCCCCAGCCTAATAAGGAATCTCTATGCGACTTCCCGGCAGTACCTTCATCCTGGCCTTGGTCATCGCGGCCCATGGGCTTCTAACGTCCTTTAGCGCCCAAGCTGGCACGGCCAGTAGCTTGTACACACAGGTCGAAGGTGTGAGCGAATACCGCCTAAGCAATGGCTTACGCGTCCTGCTCGCCCCCGATGCCTCCAAGCCAACCACCACGGTGAACATCACCTACTTGGTAGGCAGCCGGCATGAAAACTATGGCGAAACCGGTATGGCGCATTTGCTGGAGCATCTGGTGTTTAAAGGTACGCCCTCGCGCGGCAACATCATGCAAGAGCTAGGCAAACGCGGTATGCGCTTTAACGGCACCACCTCGTACGACCGTACCAATTACTTCGAAACCTTTGCCGCCAACGACGACAACTTGCAGTGGGCGCTGGAGATGGAAGCGGACCGTATGGTCAATAGCTTTATCGCACGCAAAGATCTGGAGACTGAGTTTTCCGTGGTGCGCAATGAAATGGAAATGGGCGAAAACAACCCCCGGCGCACATTGTGGAAATACATGGTGGCCACGGCTTATGACTGGCACAACTACGGCAAGTCCACTATCGGTGCGCGCAGCGATGTAGAGAATGTTCGCATTGAAAACCTGCAAGCCTTTTACCGCCAGTACTACCAGCCGGACAATGCCGTGCTCATCATTACGGGCAAGCTGGACGTGGCCAAAACCTTGGCGCTGGTGGAGCGCTATTTCGGCGCCATCACCAAACCGGCGCGCAACCTGCCACTAACGTACACACGTGACCCGGTGCAACAGGGTGCGCGCGAAGTCAGCGTCAAGCGCGTGGGCGATACGCAACTGGCTGGCGTGCTCTACCACACCGCTGCAGCCAGCCACCCGGATGCGGTAGCCATGCAAGCACTGGCCGAGATATTGGCCGACACGCCCAATGGGCGCTTGCACAAAGAATTGGTAGAGAAAAACAAAGCCGTGTCGATTGCGCCGTGGAATTTCATGCTCACCGAGCCTGGCTATATCCTGTTCATGGCCGAGCTCGGCAAAGAGCAATCCATCCCCGACTTGCGCGCTGCAATGCAAGTGGCTTTGGAAAATGTCAAATCCCAGCCGGTGACCCAACAGGAGTTGCAGCGCGCCAAAACCAGCTTGATGGTCGGCTTTGACGACACCATGAACGACCCGCAGCGCCTGGCGATGCAGTTGTCTGAAAGTATTGCGCGCGGCGACTGGCGTTTGTTCTTTTTGGAGCGCGACCGCCTGGAGGCTCTGACCGTGCAGCAAGTGCAAGCCGTAGCGGAAAACTATTTCAAAGAAAGCAACCGCACTTTCGGTCAGTTCATCCCCACCGCCGCGCCCGAGCGCAGCGTCATACCTGAGTCGGTGGATGTAGCGGCGCTACTGGCTAATTACCAGGGCCGCAAAGCGGTGAATGCGGGTGAAAATTTTGATGCTAGCCCTGCCAATATCGGTAAGCGTACTTTGCGCAGCACACTGCCCGGCGGCATGCAACTAGCATTGCTGTCCAAGACCACGCGCGGCCAAACGGTCAATGGTCAACTGCAACTGGACTTTGGCGATGCCCAGTCGCTGCAAGGCCAGGCCACGGTATCTGGGCTGACGGCGCGCATGCTGATGCGCGGGGCCGGTACGCTGAGCCGCGCGGCATTGAGCAGCCGCTTAGATGAACTCAAAGCCAAGATCAGCGTGGACGGCGGTGGTACCAGCGTGAACATCAGTTTTGAGACGGTGCGTCAGCATCTACCCCAGGTGCTGGACCTGGTGCGCGACATTGCGCGCGCGCCCATGCTGCTGCCTGCCGAGTTTGAACTGCTGCGCAAGGAGCGCATTGCCCAGATTGAGTCGCAGCGCAGCGATCCGCAGGCCATGGCCTCGCAAGCCCTGCGTAAAGCGCTGGACAACTACCCTGCGGGCGATGTGCGCAAGGTCTTGAGCTTTGATGAAATTCTGGCCAATTTGCGCGCTGCAAACGTGCAGGAGGTGCAAAATTTTTACAAGGCCTTTTACGGTGCCAGCCATGCCAAGTTGGCCATGGTGGGCGACTTCGATGCCAATGCAGTGCAAACCCAAAGCCAAACCCTCTGGGGCGACTGGCGCAGCGGCAAACCCTATACGCGCCTGACGAAAAACGCCTATAGCGCCGACCCTGCACGCATGATGCTCACCGCACCGGACAAGCCTAACGCCATGTACTTCGCGGCGCTGCCACTGAACTTGCGCGACGACGCGCCCGACTACATCGCCTTGGCCCTGGGCAACCGCGTACTAGGCGGTGGCTCCAACAACCGATTAGAAGAGCGTCTGCGGCAAAAAGAAGGCATCAGCTATTCCGCTGGCACCCGCTTGTCCGCCAGCAGCTTTGAGCCGGTAGCCGATGTGATGCTGTTCGCCATCCATGCGCCACAAAACTTGGCACGTTTGCAAACCGCCGTCCGGGAAGAAACTGAGCGCTTCGTACGCGACGGGGTGACAGCGCAAGAGCTGGTCGACGCAAAAAAATCGATGCTGGAGGAGACGAAAATTTCGCTCGCACAGGACGGCGCATTAAGCGGCACCCTGCTCGGTCAGCTAACGACCGGCCGTACGATGGAGTACACCGCGCAGCGTCTTGCAAAAATCGAAGCAAGCAGCCTAGACGAAGTCAATGCGGCGATTCGCAAATACATGGATTGGAGCCGTTTGGTCCATGTCCATGCCGGCGATTTTTCGGCAGCGGGTAAAGCGGCTGCGCAGTGACACTTGACTAGCACTGCGCCACGCCATAGGCGACGATGATTAGCGCTCCCTAAGTGCTTCGTTTGGCGCTTCACTTGCCGCCTTGAAAAAAACGCCTTGTGCGATTAAGACCCCAACGCCCACCACCAGCGCGGCGGCGGCCTGGGCCCAGTTCCAGGCGCCGCCCAGCGCAAACAAAATAAGCATCACATAAAAAGGCGTCGCATTGATATGCAGTGACGATAAGGCAATGCCCAAATGCCCTACCGAGCGTATCCACAGCACCTGGCTAATGGCCAGCCCACCAATCGCAAAGATTGCCAAGGCACCGAACTCCCGCCAACCGAGCGCGGCCCACTGCGGTGGCGCTGCGCCCGCCAGCGCGGCTGCGCATGCGGCCACGGTGGTGACCACTGCGGCGCCCGTCAAGGTAACCGTGGTACGGCCCAGAGGACTGAGGTCGGGAAAGGATGTCACCGTCATGCGTGAACCCAAGGTATAGACCAGCACCGAGGCAAAACTCATCAAAGCACCCAGACCCAGGGCGAGCTGTTGATTGCCGCCATCGAGCGCCATCACACCGCCCAACAAACTAAGCGCCACGCCGATTACCAAGCCACGGCTGAGTTGGCGGCCATCAAGCAGCACTTCGATGGCGATGCCCACCACGGGCATCGAGGCCGAAATAATTGCCACCGTAACGGCATCGGTCATACCTTGGCCGACCACCATCAAAAAAGCCCCTAAGCCGATGGTGCTGCCGCCCACGCCAATTCCTTGCCACCAGGGTGCCTTGCGCAGCGCCTCTGCGCCTTCAATCAAGCACCAAAAGGGGAGCAGGCAAGCGGCCGCCATCAGCATGCGCGCCGCTGTCAAGGGCAAGGGCGGGACCGTGCCCAGCAGCAGACCGGCGGCAGGCAAGCCCATAGCCCAGACCAGCATGGACAGCATGCACACCCCGTTGGCGGCCCATGCGGAACGGGAAACAGGGCTGGAGGTCATGTTTTCTAGTGCGCTGGGCGCTTTTTTAGGTTGAGACTAGGGGCTGGATGCATTTTGCGCACCAAGGCAGGTGTGCACCACGTGATTGTGCTTGAGCAGACCGCGGCAGCCAAAAAGCTAAGGGGTCAATAGACAATAGGGATAGGGGCTTATGCCTTTCTAGGCAGGCAGAGTTTTATGACGATCGCTTCCTTGCAGCGAGAGTCACCTCGCCAAGTCAGGGCAATCGGTGGGATCAGCACAAGGCACAATCGTCGTATGGACTACAAAGATATCTTGAAACAGTGGCCGATCATCATTCCCATCGCCAGCGCACTGGCTTTGTATGGCGTGATGGGGGCGTCGCTGCCAGGCCTTCAAGCCCTGTGGCTGGTGTTAGCCTTGTTGCTGGCGGTGATTGCTTCGGTACACCATGCCGAGGTGATTGCCCACCGGCTGGGCGAACCCTTTGGGACGCTGGTGCTGGCGCTGGCCGTTACGGTGATTGAAACCGCGCTGGTGCTTTCCATGATGCTGGCTGGTGCCAAGGCCAGTGCCACGCTACCACGCGACACGATTTATTCGGCGGTGATGATTGCTTGCAATGGCGTAGTCGGCATTTGCCTGTTGCTGGGCGGTTTGCACCACAAAGAGCAGTTGTTTCGCATTGAAGGCACCGGCTCGGGCTTTGCCGCGCTGGCCACGCTATCGGCAATGGTGCTGATCATGCCGCTCTACACCACCAGCTCCGCCGAAGGCACCTACACCGATGCGCAACTCATTTTTGTGGCGCTGTCCTCGCTGGCTTTGTGGCTGGTGTTTGTGTTTATCCAAACCATACGCCATCGGGACTATTTTTTGCCCATAGAAAGCGCGGGTGATGAATCGGTGCATGCGCAGCCACCCGGTCTGGCGCAAACGCGCATCAGTTTTTTTCTTTTGCTGCTATCCCTGGTGTGCGTAGTCGGTTTTGCCAAGCTGCTTTCGCCATCCATCGAAAGCGTGGTGAAAGCTTACCGGGCACCGGCAGCGGTGGTGGGTATCGTTATCGCGCTGATTGTGTTGTTGCCCGAGACCTGGGCGGCCATCCGCGCCGCACGCGCCGACCGCTTGCAAACCAGCATGAACCTGGCCATCGGTTCGGCCCTGGCAAGTATCGGCTTGACGATTCCTTTGGTGGTACTGGCCTGCGTGCTGCTGCACCTGCCCCTGACGCTGGGCCTGGAGACCAAGGACGTGGCACTATTGGCGCTGACCTTCTTGGTAGGCAGCATCACCCTGGGCTCAGGTCGAACCAATGTGATGCAAGGCGCTATCCACCTGGTCTTGTTTGCCAGCTTTTTGTTTCTGACCCTGGTGCCCTGAGAATGCAGGCGGCCCGCGACACGGCGCGCCCAGGCCACTATCATCCGAAGCCCTTCATGGAGATTGCCCTTGGAACCCACGCTTGAAACATTCACCGCCCAAGCCTTGGATGAAGGCTTTGATGAAATTTTGGTGCGCGAATGGGCGCCGGGCCTGGAACTCGATACCCATACCCACGCCTTTGCCGTCAGTGCGCGCGTGGTGCGCGGCGAGTTCTGGCTGACGGTCGATGGCAGCACGCGCCATATCCCAGCGGGCCAAGGCTTTCGCCTGGCGCGTGATGTGCCGCATGCCGAGCGCTATGGCCCGCAGGGCGCCACGGTGTGGGTGGCGCGGGCAAACTGAGCGCCTTTCATTTTCAAATGCCAACCATCCCTGTCGGCCCCTACACCATGATCACTCCAAGCAAGCAGCGGGTGCTTGTACTCGGAGCCACCGGGACGATAGGGCAAGCTACGGTGCGCGCCTTGCTGCGCCAGGGCCACGAAGTGGTCTGCCTGATACGCCCCCACGCCGGGGTAGGCGGCAAACGGCAAGTGCAGGACTGGCCAACGCGATTGCCCGGCGCGCTGCTGCGCACCGGCGACGCCACCGACCCGCAGTCCCTGCGCCGCGACGGCTTTGCTGGCGAGCAATTTAATGCGCTGGTTTCCTGCCTGGCCTCGCGCACCGGCAATCCTAAAGACTCCTGGGCAATTGACCACCAGGCCCATCTGCATGCGCTGCAAGCCGCACAAGAGGCGGGGGTGCAGCACTTTGTATTGCTGTCGGCGATTTGTGTGCAAAAGCCGCTACTGGTATTTCAGCGCGCCAAGCTGGCCTTTGAAGAGGCCTTGGTGCAATCGGGAATGCGCTATTCCATCGTGCGGCCTACCGCGTTTTTCAAATCGCTGTGCGGGCAGATTGAGCGGGTACGCAAAGGCAAACCGTTTTTACTTTTTGGTGACGGCCAGCTGACCGCGTGCAAGCCGATTAGCGACGAAGATCTGGGCGACTACCTGGCACGCTGCTTGCACGATATTGAATGCCATAACCGCATCTTGCCCATCGGTGGGCCGGGGCCTGCCATCACGCCGCTGCAACAAGGAGAAAAATTGTTCGCGTTGCTGGGCAAGCCACCGTGCTACACCCATGTACCGGTGGGCATGATGGATGCCATCATCGGCGTGCTGTCGCTGCTGGGCCGCATCATCCCGCCCCTGGCCGATAAGGCCGAATTCGCGCGGATTGGTCGCTACTACGCCACTGAGTCCATGTTGGTTTGGGATGCGCAGACCCGCCGCTACGATGCCGATGCCACACCTTCGGCCGGCACGCACACGCTGTGGGATTGCTATGCGACACTGGTGCGCGAAGGCGCATCCCTGGAGCGCGGCGACCACGCGGTTTTTTAAGTCCGTGCGCGCCCCTTCAATTTGCGCGCGTCCCACCACCTAGTCGTTCTATTTTTTGCAGTCCGCCGCTATGACACTTATTGCCCAACGCCTTAGCGCCCTGCGCGCGGAAATGGAAAAACACCAGCTCGACGCCTGGGTGCTCCCCTCCTCCGACCCGCATAACTCAGAGTACATGCCGCTGCGCTGGAAGGTGCGGCAATACATGTCCGGCTTTACTGCCTCGGTATCGACCATGGTGGTACTCAAAGACAGCGCCTATATCTGGGCCGACGGTCGTTACTGGCTGCAGGCCGAGCAGGAATTGGCAAACACCGAGATTCAGATTGTGTACCTGGGCAAGCCCGATGTGCTGCCCTGGAACCAGTGGCTGGCCGAAACCCTGGCGCCCGGCGCACGCCTGGGTTTTTTCGGCGCGACCATGATGGTCAAGGCCATGGCCGATATAGAAGGCACGCTTCAATCCAAAAACGTCAAGCTCATTACCGAGCATGATGTCGTTGATGCGGTCTGGACCGACCGGCCCGGATTTCCCATGGAGCCGGTGTTTGCACATGCGCTGGAATATGCAGGCGAGAGCGCTGCGCACAAGCTAAACAAAGTGCGCGCCGAAATGCGCAAAGTCGGTGCGCAAGCGCATGTGCTCAATGCGCTGGACGATATCGGCTACCTACTCAATTTGCGCGGCAGCGATGTGCCCACCTCGCCTTACTTTCACGCCTATTTGGTGCTGACCGAAGACAGGGCCGTGCTGTACGCCCACTTGGCGCGGTTTAGCCCGAGCTTGCGCACGAGCCTGGCCGAACAAGGTATTGGGCTACAAGACTACGACATTTTTTTTGCAGCACTTACCCAACTTCGCGGACAGTGCGTGCTGGTGGACCCGGCGCAAAGCAATATGCTCACCTTTGCCACCTTGCGCGCCCAAGGCTGCACTCTCGTGGAAAAGCGCGCGCCTTCGGTGCTGCTCAAAGCGGTGAAAAATACCAGCGAAATCAGCCACTGGAAAAACTGCTTTGTGCGCGACGGTGTGGCTATGGTGCGCTTTTTGCGGTGGTTTTACGAAAACGTAACTAAGGGCCAACTGACAGAGCGCGTCGTGTCCGACCGTATCGACGGCGAGCGCGCAAAACTGGATTTGTTTCGCGGCCTGAGCTTCACCTCGATACCGGCTTATGGCCCCAATGCGGCCATGATGCATTACGGCTTGAAAGACGGAGTGGACACACAGGTCAAGCCCGAAGGATTTTTTCTGCTGGACTCGGGTGGCCAGTACGACGACGGCACTACCGACATCACCCGCACCTTGGTTTGTGGCCCGGTGAGCGAAGACCAGGCGCGGCATTTCACCTTGGTGCTCAAAGGCATGCTGCGCTTGTCCGCGGCTATTTTTCTGCACGGCACGCGCGGCCTGCAACTGGACGTGCTGGCACGTCAGGCGCTGTGGAACGAGGGCGTGAACTACGCCTGCGGCACCGGCCATGGCGTGGGCTACTTCAACAATGTGCACGAAGGCCCGCACAGCATCAGCCCCGGCATGATCGACCAAGCCATCCTGCCCGGCATGGTGGTCACCAATGAGCCCGGCGTGTACCTGCCCGGCCGCTATGGCATACGCATAGAAAACATCTTATTGTGCGAAGACCACACGGCCACCGAGCACGGCAAGTTTTACCGCTTCGACGCGCTCACCCTCTGCCCCATAGACACCCGCGTGGTGCGCAAAGACTTGCTAGGCGCGCAAGAGACTGCTTACCTCAACAACTACCATGCCACCGTACTGGAGCGCCTAAGCCCGCACTTGCAAGGCGAAGACCTGCGCTTTTTGCAGGAGGCTTGCGTGGCTTTGTAAACAATGCGCAGCAGCGCGCGGCTTGTTTCAAAAAATTAAATAGTGGGCTCAATCACCCCACGCCTCACCCAGCGCCTGCGCCTGCTCCAGAATCAATTGCACCGCCCCATCTTGCTGGTCGGGCGGGTATTTGTACTTCTTCAAGATCCGCTTGACCATCAGCCGCAATTTGGCCCGCACGCTTTCGCGCTCTGACCAGTCCACCGTCAGGTTTTCGCGCAAGCTCTGTGTGAGCTCTTGCGCGATCTTCTTGAGGGTCTCGTCCTGCAGCAACCGCACGGCCGACTCGTTGTTGGCCAGGGCGTCGTAAAACTTCACCTCGTCTTCGCGCAGCCCCAACTGGTCCCCTCGGTTGGCCGCTTCGCGGAACTTCTTGGCCATGGCCATCAGCTCTTCCATGACCTGCGCGGTTTCGATGCTGCGGTTTTGGTAGCGGCGAATCACATCGGCCAGCAAGTCGCTGAACTTGCGGTCTTGCACCACGTTGCTGGCAAAGCGGCTTTTGATCTCGCCTTGCAGCAGCCGCTCCAGCAACTCCACCGCCAAATTCTTTTCGGGCAGGTTGTGCACCTGCGCCAAAAAATCATCGTCGAGCAAGCCAATGTTGGGCTTGTCCAGACCGACCGATTGAAAAATGTCCACCACTTCGCCCGACACCACGGCCGAGCTGATGATCTGGCGAATCGCTAAATCGCGCGCTTCGTCGCTGCGCCGCTGGCTGCTCACCTCGCGCTTGGTCAAGATCACTTTGACCGCCTGCATGAAAGCGACTTCGTCGCGCAGCGACTTGGCCTCGTCCAAAGTGCAGCACAAGCTGAACGCCTGGCTCATGGCCAGCGCGTGATTGGCAAAGCGTTTTTTACCGTCGCGCTCTTTATCCGACTTGAGGCCCAGCACATGGTTGGCCGCGCCGGCCAAGGTCTTGTGCCCGCCCTTGAGAAAGTCGGCGTAGTCAAAGCCGTGCAGCATGGCGCGCAGCACATCCATTTTTTCCAGCAGCACGGCCAGCGCTTCGCGCGCATCCACGGTAGGCTTGCCTCGGCCTTTGCTCGCGGTGTATTCCTTCATGGCGGCTTTGAGGTCTTCGCCAATGCCGATGTAGTCCACCACCAGGCCGCCCTGCTTGTCCCTAAAGACGCGGTTCACGCGGGCGATGGCCTGCATCAGGTTGTGGCTCTTCATGGGCTTGTCTACATACAGGGTGTGCACGCAAGGCGCATCAAATCCGGTCAACCACATATCGCGCACGATCACCAGTTTCAAGCCATCGCTAGGGTCTTTGAAGCGCTTTTCCAAGCGCTTCTTGGTCTGGCTGCTGTAAATGTGCGGGCGCAGCAAAGCCTTGTCACTTGCGCTGCCGGTCATCACGATTTTGATGGCGCCTTGCTCCGGGTCGTCGCTGTGCCACTCGGGGCGCAGGCGGGTGATCTCGTTGTACAAGTGCACGCAAATCTCGCGGCTCATGGCCACGATCATGGCTTTGCCGTCTTGTGTGTTGTTGCGTTCTTCAAAGTGGGCGACCAGGTCGGCCGCCACGCTGGCAATGCGCGGCTCGGCACCCACCACTTTTTCTAAAGCGGCCCAATGGCTCTTGAGCTTGGCTTGCTGGCTTTCTTCTTCGTCCTCGGCCAGCTCGTCGACCTCTTCGTCCAGGTGGCTGAGCTCGCCCTCGTTCAGGCCCAGCTTGGCCAGGCGGCTCTCGTAATAAATGGCTACCGTCGCGCCGTCTTCTTGCGCCTGCTGCATGTCGTACACATGGATGTACTCGCCAAACACCGCTCGCGTGTCGCGGTCTGTGCTGCTCACAGGCGTGCCGGTGAAGGCTACGAATGTGGCTTGGGGCAAGGCGTCGCGCAGGTGCTGCGCGTAACCGGCCTGGTACTTGGCGTTGTACTCGGGCGGCGCAAAGTCAGCGGTGCTAGCCACCTTCTGGCCGTCACCCGTGACATAGGCCACCGCATGGCTTACACCATCTTTGACCTTGCGCGTTTTGAGCTTGGCTTCAAAACCATATTGCGTGCGGTGCGCTTCGTCGGCAATCACCACAATGTTGCGCCTCTGGCTTAAGCACGGGAAAGTGTCTTCATCTTCACCCGGCATGAACTTCTGAATCGTCGCAAAAATGATCCCGCCCGAAGGTCGGTTTTCCAGCCACTCGCGCAATCGTTGCCGCGTAGTGGCTTGCTGGGGTTGTTCGCGCAACAGATCTTGGCTCAGGCTGAAAACGCCGAGCAGCTGCCCATCCAAATCGTTGCGGTCGGTAATGACCACGATGGTCGGGTTCTCTAACCGGGGCTCTTGCATCACGCGCGCCGCAAAGCAAGTCATGGTGATGCTCTTACCACTGCCTTGCGTGTGCCACACCACTCCGCCTTTGCCACGGCGCGTGGCCTCGTCGGTGCTGGCGGCGATCACCACCTGCTCTACCGCTGCACGCACCGCATGAAACTGGTGATAGCCCGCCACCTTTTTGACTAAATGGCCGTCGTCTTCAAACAGCACAAAATACCGCAGGTAGTCGAGCAAATACGCCGGAGCCAACACGCCGCGCACCAAAGTTTCCAGCTCCTGGAACTTGCCCAGCGGGTCCAATGCCACGCCGTCAATCGTGCGCCACTGCATGAAACGCTCGGCATTGGCAGACAAAGAGCCCATGCGTGCCTCAGTGCCGTCTGAGATCACCAACAACTCGTTGAAGGTGAACACATCGGCAATTTGTTCTTTGTACGTCTGGATCTGGTCGTAAGCCTTCCAAATGTCGGCGTTCAGATCGGCCGGGTTCTTCAGCTCCACCAGCACCAACGGCAAACCGTTGATGAACAAAATGATGTCGGGCCTGCGCGTGTGGCGCGGCCCCTTGATGGTGAACTGCTGCACCGCCAGCCACTCATTGCGTCCGGCATCGTGCCAGTCCATCAGGCGCACAAAATCGCCGCGCGTCTCACCGTCCTTTTGGTACTGCACTGGCACACCGGCCACCAACACCCGGTGAAACGCCCGGTTGCCCGACAACAAAGCCGGCTGCCCCATGTCCAACACCTGCTTGAACGCGTCTTCACGGGCGGCTGCAGGTACGGACGGATTTAACCGGTCAATGGCCGCACGCAAACTGACGGACAACACCACCTCACGCGTGCTGGCACGCACCAGGCGCGGGTCAAGGTGATCCAAGTCTCGGGCATTCAGTGGCGAGTAACCCACCGAGGCCAGCCAGCCCAGGGCTTCTTGTTCGAGTTGGTCTTCTGTCATGTTTAGATTTTTAACATGAGGACTTTGTCATGTAAAGATTTTTACATATTTTTAACATGATATGCATGTCATGTACATGAATTGAACATGAGCCTTTAGCGGGCCAAGGCTTCAAAAAAAGCATCATTAATGAAATAGTTTTGCTTCCAAACGGATTGTTCGCGCAAAAGTCCTGCCCCCACAAGTAACCGAAGGTACTTGGTACAAGTTGGTCGCGAGCCCAACCCAGCCTCCTCTAGAAATCGAACTTTGCAATAGGGATGGCGAAAAACGACATCCAAAATGGCAGGCACTTGCACCTTGGGTAAAACTTTTCCCGCATCAGTTGCAGCCGATGTCATCAAAGCAAGCACTGCTTCGATACGTTCCCGCGTCACATCAGCCATCGTTTCAACACCCCGGAGCATGTACATAACCCAAGACTCCCAATCACCGTTTTCTGTGACGCCCGATAAACCACGGTAATAGGCGGCTTTGTTTTCAATGATGTAGCGTGAAAGGTAAAGGATGGGAATGTCCATCAAGCCCTCAGCCTGTAGTTGCAAGATATTCAATATTCGACCGACGCGGCCATTCCCGTCAGGAAATGGATGAATTGCTTCAAACTGGTAATGCATCACAGCCATCCGAACCAGCGGATCAAGCTCTGACGCTCCATTGATAAATTTCTCCAAATTGGCGAGTTTGTCTCTGATCAAAGCCTCACCCTCTGGTGGGCAGTAAACGATTTGTCCACTCACTGGGTTGGCCAATTTGGTGCCGGGAAGCCGACGAACCCCATCGTCAGCCAGTTTGACTGTTTGGTAAAGCGTTTCAAACAAGCGTGTGGTGAGTGGCATGCCTTGACACACCCGCTGATGTCCTTGCCAGAGTGCCCATCTTTGTAACGAAGAACCTCTTTGGTTTGTGGGCTTGCACCTTCACCATCGTTGGCAAAGCCACGAAACAACTCATCGTTGGTGGTCACGATATTTTCAATTTCGGAGGAAAGCTTGGCCTCTTGTAGACCGATGGCTTGAATCAAAACCCCCTGATTGGGCAAAAGCTTGGCAGCGCCACGCAAATTGGCCATCGCTGTACGCGAGGCAATGACTTGCTTCAAAACAGCCTTGCTCTCCAAATCTGTGGCTGGAGGAAGCAAAGGCAGATCGTTGTAAGGCTGTGAACGGTCAAATGCCATCGGGTTTCCTTAATGCGCCATGAGCATATCAAGCCAAGGCCTGAATTACCGGTCTGAACACCGCATTCATCTTGACGATGCGCTGCACAAACCAGTCGAGGTATGCGCCCCATTGGGCTTCGTCTTCAATCGGGCTGTCTTGTCGCCAAGTGGCGATGCGGCAGGCGTGGGCGTCGGGCAGTTCTTGCCAGTCCAGCTCAAAGCCCAAGGCTTGCTCAATGCTGGCGCGCTGCGCCAAGAGCGTTTGGTACATCTTCTTGGATTCAGCGTGGTGAATGTGTAGCTCCACTCCCAAGCGGTCATCGCGGTGGCTGGCGGTGGGGTTCAGGCCAAAGCCAGCGCGACCAATCGAAATGTTCAGCCAATGCTGGGGCTGCGGCTTTTGCGGTTTGATTTGCGGCGCAGCCGTGGCCATCTTGGCCACCAACTCGGTCCACAGCTTGAGCTGCCGTTGCTTAGCGGGTGTGGCGTTGGCAGCCACGCGTGTTTGCTCGCGGCCCGACTTGGCCCAATCGTTGGGTTTGGCCACCACCTCAAACTTAGGCGCCAAAGGCGAATCGCCAATGCGCCAAAGCTCCACCTCCACCGCAAAAAAGCT
This sequence comes from Rhodoferax sp., assembly GCA_040400635.1. Classification (GTDB taxonomy): domain Bacteria; phylum Pseudomonadota; class Gammaproteobacteria; order Burkholderiales; family Burkholderiaceae_C; genus Allorhodoferax. The sequence continues at coordinate 2,310 of JBBAPY010000005.1, read as the reverse complement.
CAGCTCCTCGGTGGTGTTCTGGTTCAAAAACTCCAGCGCGGCCACATGCTCGGGCCGGAAAGACTCTGCCACCCAGATCACCTTCTTGGCCCCCGTGCCCGCCGCGTAGGTGAGCAGCTGCCCGAGGTGCGCGTGGTTAGTCTTTTCCAACTGGTTTTCGATGATGACCTGGTCATCTCCGCTCGTGCACAAGATGTCGAGCTTGAACTCACCCACCCAATGCTCGGTGGCGACCAGCTCCAGGTCGGGCAAACCTAGCGCATCGGCCAGCGTGTTGAGGTTGTCTTCTTCGGCGAGCCAGGGCGTGAAGTCGTTGGCTTCGTGCTTCCAGGCCTCGCGCAGGGGGACGCGTTCGAGTTTGCTGAGAGGTTTTTTCATGTGCAGGCTATTGCGTGGCGATTGTGGTTAGAATTGCGAGCATGGGTTGTTCACTGCGTAGCGGGGTTCGGCCCTTTTTCTTTGGGCAACACCATCAAGCCATAGCCATCAATGCGGCCCGACGGTGCCCTGCGGAACTTGCTCTCCACAATGGCGTAGTCCTCACGGTCGGGCTTGCCCAACACATGGCGCCCGATGGGCGTCACCACCAAGTCTGCCAACTCCAGCCCAGCCAAATTGGCTTCCTTGCCCTTGAGGCTCAGACCTTGAATACGGCGCTCCATATGCTTAGCCCGGACAAATCGGGTGCCCTGAATTTTCAGGTTCAACCAGGCCAACTCCAATTCGTGATCCAGCGTGGAGCCTCTTTTTTCGGCCACGATGATGCCGCCGTCTTCCACATCGCCTACGTCCATGCAAAAGCGCTCGACCAGCAAGTCCAGACTCATCAGATAAGGATCCAGCGCCGCCATGCCATAACGCGACAAATGCCAATCCTTTCGAATGGCACACGCCACCACTCGGTAGTCCAGCTCGGCCATTAAAACATTGAGCTGTGTGTAAAAGGCGGCTCTGAAACCCGCGTCCTTGAGACGCTCAAACCCATTGCGGTTGCGCGTGATGTCTGCTGTGTGTAGCACCAGTTTCTCAGTGCCGAACAATTCACGCTTGAACGCCAACATGCGCGGCGTCACCACATCCCGGGCGTAATCGGCTTCCATGATCACACCACCCAGCATAAACAGCGGGTACAGTGGATCGATCAAAGACAAGTTGTGATCGCCTGACTCGTCGAGGAACATCAGTTTCATGATTCAGCCACCTCAGCGATTTCATGAACACGGAGCTGACCGGAGATCAGGCGGGGGAGCAAGGTGTCGCGGAGGCTCGCAAGGTTTTGAGCTTGTTTTTCATTTTCAACAAGCCGTGCAAAAAGATGAACAGCTACAGAATCAAAAGCTTCAAGGACAGCCTGACCGGGCACCAATGCAGGAATGGGACGAAGCGCCTTTTTGCTGATCTCCATAAAAGTTGACCCATTGGCTCGCCCCTTGATGTTGTCCATGTTGGTCTGACACCAGAAAAGCATGAATAACGGAGACAACTTCCCACCGGGCGGAATGGCGATATAACCTTGATTGATCGCCATCGGCACTTGGGTCACTGCCAAATAGCCAATCGGTGCGCGAGATGACATCAGCAACGAGCCGACTGGAAGCAAACCAGAACTGATTTTTTTGAGTCCTGAATCGCTCAACTTGCGTTCGGTGCCCAGTAGAACGGGTGATGCGATTCCAGACAAATCCTTGGGCGTCGTCCAATGGTGCACGGCCGGTTCCCAATACTCGGGAGCCTTTGTGTCGGGCGTTGCGCCGCCAACCGTCTCAACAGCATCACCGATAGGCATCACCTGCCATTCCTTCGGCACAATCCCCAACTCCGACTCTTCAAAGCTGTCTGGGAACAGGGCGGCGGTGGCCTCAATCATGCCTTCGGGGGTGCGGCCTTGCATCTTGGCGTGGACGGGGTCGAATTCCACGAACCAGGACTTGAACAGGGCTTGGGCGATGGCTTCGAGGGTGGTGTTGGTTTCGCGCAGGAGGGCGATCCGGTCAGAAAATGCCTCTGCTATTTCCGAAATATTCCTAATCTCCTCCCGTCCAGGAATAGGAATTGGTAGCCTGCGAATATCTTTTAGATTCAGTGTCTTTTGAACTGTCGTGTTTAGAACTGAATCAATTAAATGCCGACCAGCAGCACTCTCAAGAACTGTTTTTACATAGGTCCGAAGCTCGGAGTCTTTCAGCTTCATCACTGCAATTGCTCTGGCTGGATTCCAGCCAGCCATTTCAGGGGTAACCACAACGCACTCGCCAGGGGGCGATGTCCCGAACTCAGTTGCAGGTTTGAGTCGGTGGACATGATTATTAT
>JBBAPY010000004.1:0-29605 GCA_040400635.1 Rhodoferax sp. | reverse complement strand
GGGGCCTCCCGGCAATAAATGTTAGATACCAAAGTATATGCCATTGATTTTTGTTAGAGGCAAACCTCCTTAACGCCGCCTCAAACCAAAAACACCCGTCCTGCGCGCGGTCGCACCAGCACTGGGTCAGCGCCGCGCAGCGGTGTGGCGGCATATTCCTGCAAGCCCATGTGCACCTCCAGCACTTCGCCCTGGGGCAGGATAGACGCATCCTGGGGCGTAATTTCCAGGCGCACCAGTGGGCCCGCGGCCAACACGCGCAGCACCTGGCCCGCTATCCAGTCGGACGTATCGGCAACACCAGTGGCGGGTCGTATCTCCAGCTCGTAGGGCCGCACAAAGGCATAGCCAGCTTGTTGCGGGGCGCTCTGCTGTAACTCGGGGCAGGCAATACCTGCGCGCCCGTTGCCAATGCGCAAACTGCCATCTTCGATATGCCCTTGCAAACGGTTGACTTGACCCAAAAAGCTAAATACAAACGGACTGGCCGGCTGCTCCCACACCGCTTGGGGCGTGCCTACCTGCTCTATGCGGCCGCGGTTCATGAGCACCACGCGGTCTGACACTTCGAGCGCCTCTTCCTGGTCGTGGGTCACAAAAACGCTGCTCACATGCAACTCATCGTGCAAGCGGCGCAGCCAGCGACGCAGCTCTTTGCGCACTTTGGCATCCAGTGCGCCAAAAGGTTCATCGAGCAACAAGACCTGCGGCTCTACCGCCAGCGCGCGGGCCAAGGCGATGCGCTGGCGCTGCCCGCCCGAGAGCTGCGCCGGGAAGCGATCACCCAGCCAATCGAGCTGCACCAGGTCTAGCAGCTGGTGTACTTTGTCTTTGATCTGCGACTCGCTAGGGCGGCTGGCACGCGGCCGCATACGCAGGCCGAAGGCCACGTTGTCAAACACCGTCATGTGGCGGAACAAGGCGTAGTGCTGGAACACAAAGCCCACGTTGCGTTCGCGCGGATGCACGTCGGTGGCATCGACGCCAGAAAAATAAATGCTGCCGGCATCGGCGCTTTCTAAGCCGGCGATGATGCGCAGCAGCGTCGTTTTGCCACAGCCCGAGGGCCCAAGCAGGGCCACCAGTTCGCCCGATGCAATTTGGAGGCTGACATCGTCCAAGGCTTGGAAGCTGCCAAATTGCTTGCTGACATGGTCAATGGAAATACTCATAGTGGGGGTGGCCTTAAGGGCTGACAGGACGCTCGGGGGAAAGAGTTTGCGCGATGCGTTGCTGGCGCTCAAACTTCCACTCTGCCAGGCTTTTGACCAGCAGTGTCACCAGCGCCAGGAGCGTGAGCAAAGTCGCTACGGCAAAGGCCGCAACCGATTGGTATTCGTTATACAAAATCTCAATATGCAAGGGCATGGTGTTGGTTTGTCCGCGTATATGCCCGGACACCACGGACACCGCACCAAACTCACCCATGGCGCGGGCGTTGCACAAAATGACACCATAAATCAAAGCCCAGCGGATATTGGGCAGCGTGACATACCAAAACGTCTGCCACCCGGATGCTCCCAGCACGATGCTGGCTTGTTCTTCGTCCGTGCCCTGCGATTACATCAAAGGCAACAACTCGCGCGCCACAAAGGGAAAGGTCACAAAGGTGGTGGCCAGCACCATGCCCGGTAGTGCAAAAATAATTTTGATGTCGTGCGCCATCAGCCATGGGCCGAACCAACCGTGGGCGCCAAACATCAACACATAGACCAGGCCGGCTACCACCGGTGAAACAGAGAACGGCAAATCGATCAAAGTGGTGAGTGCGGACTTGCCGGGAAATTCAAACTTGGCAATCGCCCATGCCGCGGACACGCCAAACACCAAGTTGCAAGGCACAGCCACCACCGCAACCAACAGCGTCAGGCCAATCGCACTCAAGGCCTCGGGTTCGGCCAATGCGCTGACATAGCTGTCCAGGCCTTTACGAAAAGCCTCGACAAACACTGCGGCCAAAGGCAGCAGCAAGAACAAAAACACAAAACCCAGAGCCAGGGTCAGCAGCGCCCAGCGCACCCAGGCCGGCTCCGAACGCGCCGCGCGCTTGCCCGGGTGACGGCTCTCACCGCTCACGAAGACGCTCCTAGACGCCGGCGCTGCCAAGTTTGCAAGGCGTTGATAACAAACAACATGGCAAAGGACGCCACCAGCAGAACCGAGGCCACGGCGGTGGCGCCGGCGTAGTCGTACTGCTCGAGCTTGCCGATGATGATGAGGGGAGTGATCTCTGACACCATGGGCATATTGCCCGCGATAAAAATCACCGAACCGTATTCGCCCACACCCCGTGCAAAGGCCATGGCAAAACCTGTTAAGAGCGCCGGTGCGATGGTCGGGAAAATCACATGCGCAAAACTTTGCCATGGCGTGGCGCCCAGGCACATGGCTGCCTCTTCTAGTTCCTGCTCGCAATCTTCCAGCACCGGCTGCACGGTGCGCACCACAAATGGCAAGCCAATAAAGGTCAGGGCAATGACCACACCGTTGGGGTTAAAAGCCAGCGCAATGCCATAGGGCTCTAGCAGGCTGCCGACCCAGCCATTACTGGCCAGTAGCGCGGTCAGTGAAATACCGGCTACCGCAGTGGGCAGCGCAAAGGGCAGATCCACCAAGGCGTCGATCAGTTTTTTGCCGAAAAACTCGTAGCGCACCAGCACCCAAGCGATGACCAAGCCAAAAAACGTGTTCACCAAGGCCGCAATCAAGGATGCGCCAAAAGTTAGGCGGTAGGAGGCCAGCACGCGCGGGCTGCTGACAGCGGCTACGAAGTGCTGCCAATCCAAGGTCAGGGTTTTGGCGAACAACCCAGACAAAGGAATGAGCACAATGATGCTCAGGTAAAACAGTGTGAAGGCCAGGGTTAACTTAAAGCCTGGCAGAACGCGCAGGCTTTTACCGCGGCCCGCGCCGGAGACTGCCGGCCTGCCAGCCGCTAATGTTTGCATACGGTGGGGATTTACTTGACGGTGTACAACCGGTCAAACTGACCGCCGTCATTGAAATGCACTTTTTGCGCCTCCGCAGCGCTGCCGAAATAGTCTTCCACGGTAAACAGCGCGATAGGCTTAAACGTGGTGGCGTATTTTTTCAGGATAGTGGGGCTGCTGGGGCGGATCGCGTGTTGCGCCGCAATTTCCTGCCCCTCGTCGGAATACAAGAAATTCAAATAAGCCTTGGCAGCGTCTTGCGTGCCTTTTTTCGCTACCGTGCGTTCCACCACAGCGACCGGGTTTTCAGCGACGATAGAAGCGCTGGGGTGGATCGCATCAACTTTGCCCGCGCCAAATTCGCGGTCCACCGATACGACCTCGGATTCAAAGGTAATCAATACATCGCCCAAGTTGCGCTGTAAAAAAATGGTGGTCGCATCGCGCCCGCCTTTGGCCAGCACCGGCACGTTTTTATACAGCTTGGCCACATAGTCGGCGGCCTGGGCATCGGTGCCGCCGCGTTTGCGTACCTGGCCCCACGCAGCCAGATAAGCCATGCGCCCGTTACCGCCGGTCTTGGGGTTGACGACCACGACTTGAATACCCGGTCGAATCAGGTCGTCCCAATCTTTGATGCCCTTGGGGTTTTTGTCGCGCACCAAAAACAGCATGGTCGAACTGGTAGGCGATGCGTTATGGGGGAAGCGCTTGGTCCAGTCCTTCGCTACCACGCCACTGGTGGCCAGAAAGTCGATGTCGGTGGAAGTGTTCATGGTGACTACGTCTGCCTCGAGCCCATCGTTCACCGCCCGCGCCTGCGCGCTGGAGCCGCCATGGGCTTGGTCCACGCGGATGTCTTTGCCGGTACTCTTTTTGTACTGGGCTACAAAGGCGGTGTTGATGTCTTTATAAAACTCGCGCGCCACGTCATACGAAGCATTGAGTAAAACGGTTTGCGCTATACCTAATTGGCAAAAAAACGCGGCAATGAATAAGACGATGGATGAACGGAAGTTAGGTAATGACATTGTTGTTCTCGCTAAGAGTCAAGGCCATGAGGCAGCAGGCACACAGAAAATCGATTATTGCACCAGGGCTGCACCGGCAGTTGTGTGGCTGCTCAGGTCCACCAAAATCAAAGCGCCCAATGCCCGCGATTGTGCAAAGGGCATGGTCAGCAAAGGCTCTTGCAACTGCAGGCTGATGCTGCCTATTTCATTGACCGCCAGGCTTTCTGCGGGCTCTTGCTCCAGCGTATGGATATTGCGACGATGCGTGATGTGGACTACTTTGGCCTTGACCCATCGGTGGCCATGCAAAGCCCAGTAAGAGCGTCCAGGTACCAGCGGCTCCTCGTCCATCCAGGCCAGCGTCACTTGCAATTGCTTAGTGTCATTGGCACCCAAGGCCTCTTCCACCACACTGTCACCGCGCGACAGGTCCACTTCTCTGTCCAAAATAATCCCTGCGCTGGCGCCCGCACCTACTGTGCCCGGAGTGCGCGCCGCATCCAACACTGCGCTCACGCGAGCGCGCTGTCCACTGGGGAAGAGGCGCACATGCGCCCCTCGGCTAATCTGCCCGGTGCCCACCCGACCCCAGAATATGCGTCGCCCTTGTTCGGTAATGCCACTGTCGTGCTGCTTTTCCACCCATTGCACAGCAAAGCTCAAAGGCAGATGCTCGTCGCTAGGCTTAGCTGGTAAGCCTTCTAGCAGCTCCAGCAAGCCCGGCCCCGCGTACTGCGGCCAAGCTGCGCCGGCGGGCGCACCCGCCTGCACAATGCCCCAACCCTTGAGTGCCGACACCGGCACCAGGGCCGCAATCGTGATGCCCGCTTGCGCCGCAAAACTGCGCAAGGCCCGGCAGATGTTGTCAAACGCGCGCGCAGGGTCGGCTACCGCGTCGAGTTTGTTTACCGCAAACACAATGCTAGGAACACGCAACAATTGCACCAGCAAAGCATGACGCCGGGTTTGCGGCAACAAAGTGAGCTGCGAGTTTTCCCAATCGAGCTTGAGCGCATCAACCAAGAGCACCGCTGCATCCGCCGTGGAAGCGGCAGTCACCATATTGCGGGTGTACTGCTCATGGCCGGGCGTATCGCCGATGATGAATTTGCGCTGCGGGGTCTGAAAGTAACGGTAGGCCACATCTATCGTGATGCCTTGCTCGCGCTCGGCGCTCAAACCGTCAGTGAGCAAGGCCAGGTCGGTCTCACCAGCGCGCTGCACCCCGGCCAATTGGTCTTGCAGTACCGCCTTGCTGTCCACCAGCAAGCGGCCTATCAAGGTGCTCTTGCCATCATCTACCGAGCCGCAGGTAATAAAGCGCAAGGGTGCCAGGCTCTGGCTGGTGTGCTGAGCTAATTGCATTAGAAGTACCCTTCTTTCTTGCGCCGCTCCATGGAGGCATCCGAGGTTTTGTCGTCCATGCGCGTGGCGCCGCGTTCGCTGATATCGCTGGCGATGGTCTCTTCAATCACCTGCTCTGCATTAGCCGCTGTGCTGGCTACCGGGCAGGTGCAGGTGATGTCGCCCACGGTACGAAAGCGCACCGTGCGGGTTTGCACGGTCTCGTTTGCAGTGGGCGGTGTTAACTCCGTCACCGGCACCAGCAAACCCCGCCGCTCTACCACCGGGCGATCGTGGGCGTAATAAATCGATGGCAGCGCAATCTGTTCACGGCTGATGTACTGCCACACGTCCAGTTCGGTCCAGTTAGAGATGGGGAACACTCGGAAGTGCTCGCCCTTGCGTAAGCGGGTATTGAATAAATTCCACAATTCGGGCCGCTGCGATTTGGGTTGCCATTGGCCAAATGCGTCGCGGTGGCTAAAGATACGTTCTTTGGCTCGGACCTTTTCCTCGTCGCGACGAGCACCGCCGATCAGCGCGTCAAAGCCAAATTCTTCTATGGCTTCAAGCAAAGTCACCGACTGGTGCACATTGCGGCTTTCGCCCGCATGGGCCAGGCGCACAGTACCGCGCAGCATCGAGTCCTCTACCGAGCGCACGATAAGCTGCGCACCCAGTTCCTGCGCACGCTCATCACGAAATTGCGTGACTTCGGGAAAATTGTGTCCGGTGTCAATCATTAGCAAGGGATAGGGCAGCTGCCCTTTGCCGCTGCCAGCGTCCTTACCACCAAAGGCTTTTTCTGCGCACTTAAGTAACACCAAAGAATCTTTGCCCCCAGAAAACAAAAGCGCCGGGCGCTCGAACACGGCGGCCACCTCACGCAAGATGAAAATAGTTTCCTCTTCCAGCGCATCGAGCTGCGCGTTGCTAAGTGATTGCATTTCCTGTTGGTTAATCGCATTCATTGGCTGGGCTCCTTCACGTGCAAACCGCACTCTTTGGCGTTTTCTGACTCCCACCACCAGCGCCCGGCGCGAAAGTCTTCGCCGTCGCTGATAGCGCGTGTACAGGGTGCGCAGCCGATGCTGGGCATAAAGTGGTCATGCAAAGGGTTGTAGTCCAGACCATGCAATTGGATGTAGTGCCACACATCGCCCCAAGTCCAATTAGCCAAGGGATTGCACTTGACCAAGCCGCCTTGCGCCTCTTCACTGGTGTCGAGCAAGAGCACCCGGGCGCGCGCTTCGGACTGCTCTTGACGCAGCCCGGTCACCCAGGCTTTGTGCCCTTGCAAGGCTTTGCGCAGCGGCTCCATCTTGCGGATGCGGCAGCAAGTTTTGCGCAGCGATAGGCTGCGGTACATCGCATCTTCACCGTTGGCACGTATAAAGCCCAGGACGGCATCGGTGTCTGGCCGAATCACCTGAATGGGCACCACTGCCTTAGCCTGCATGCGTTCCAAGAGCTGCAGCGTTTCCTGGTGCAATGCGCCGGTTTCCAATACAAAGGCCGGGATGTTCAGGCCCAGGCTTTGAATCAAGTGGCTGATCACGACATCCTCTGCGCCCAGGCTAGAGGCTTGGATGAGGGACTGGTAGCGGGCCGCGGCGTCACGCAAGGTCTGCTCTGTCGCCGCCAATACTTCGGTAAAAACAGCGCTAGGCTGGGCGTAACGGGCCAAGGCCGTAGTCTGCTGATGTTTAGAAATTTCGCTGTGCATGGTGGGCAATCGAAATGCGGGTGGTGTTAGGAGCGAGCGCAGATTTTGTGCGCTGTGCCTCCGATTGCAAACGATTGAATTCTTATTTTGATATGCGGCATAAGCTTGGACGCATTGCGGCATATAGCTCTGTGATGGTGTGGCGCACCATGCCCAAACGATCTGGCACTTAGACCGTATGGGGCTTTGCATATTCCTATATGAACATGCCTAATCTTTAGGTGCCAGGAATCTCTTCCGTGTCCACCTCGCTGCGCGCCTGGTCTGGGTAGCGGTTGCCTTGCACCGTCTGACTGTTGATCAAGGCTTCGCAGGCGGCCAGGGTTTCAGGTGTTAATACCTTCTGTACCGCGGCGGCGTTCTCTAGCGCGTGTTCCACGCTGGTGGTGCCAGGGATGGGCAATATGTGTGGCGCTTTGTGCAGCAGCCAGGCAATAGCCAGTTGTGCGGGCGTGCATCCGGCCTCTTGCGCCAGCCTTGTAAACGATGGCAAGAGCTGGCGATTGGCCGCATAGGCATCGACTGCAAAACGCGGCATGTTTTTGCGAAAGTCCGTGGCATCGAACAATGTCGGTTCGGGTGGGGCACTAGTTAGGAAGCCACGGGCCACGGGGCTGAAAGCGACCAAGGCTACTCCCAGTTGCGCACAAGCTTGCAGCACTGCCATTTCGGGGTTGCGGGTCCACAACGAATATTCCGACTGCACCGCGCTGATAGGAAACTCGGCATGCGCTTTGCGCAGGGTCACTGCCGACACCTCGGACAGACCTACCGCGCGTATTTTTCCGACTTTCACCAGGTCGCCCAGTGCGCCCACGCTTTCTTCGATAGGTACGGCCTTGTCCCAACGGTGCAGGTAATACAGGTCTATCACATCGGTGCGCAGGCGCTTGAGTGAGTCTTCACAGTTCTGGCGCAGCGTAGCCGGGCGCCCGTCAATGGCGCGCACTTTTTTACCGTCCGGCCCTATGACGGCATGCATGCCGCATTTGCTCGCCAGGGTAAAGCGCTTGCGATGGGGCGCGAGGTATTTGCCCAGCAACAACTCGGACTGACCGAAGCCATACAAGGTGGCGGTATCAAAGTGCGTGATGCCCGCATCGAGCGAGGCCAGCAACACGCGCTCGGTCTGTGCTTCGGACACCGGCGCGCCATAAGCGTGGCAAAAGTTCATACAGCCCAAGCCAATGGCGCTGACGGTGAAAGGGCCTAGTGGGCGCTGTTGCATGCTTTATGGCTTAATTTTGGTTGGGGAACGCTTGCGAGCCTTTTTTGGTCCGGGCAGGGGTAGTGCCGCTTCGGTGGCGCGAACCAGGGCGCAAAGCCATTGGCGGTCGTCCACCCGCTCTTGCACAGCGTACCAGGCTTTGGCGCCCGCAAAGGGCGCGCCGCGCGGGCCGTCGCCATACATGGCCTGGGTTGCTTCAATGGGTTTGACAAACAAGCTGTTGCCGACCACCAGGCCTACTACTTTGCCTTCGCAATACAGGGCGTATTCGCCAAACATTTTGCGGTAGGTGATGGTGCCTGCGCCTTGCAACTGGTCGCACAGGTATTCGATATAGCCAAAGTCAGACGCCATGGCAAACCGTGCTTAGGCGCTGAGGGCCATCGGGCCTTTAGGCCACGCCGTAGCGTGCCCGGTAAGCCTGCACCCGCTGGCGGTGTTCGCCCATGGCGTCGCCGCTTTGGGTTTGCAGGTAGGCGAGCAAATCATCCAAATTGGCAATCGCGCACACTTGCAAGCCCAGGTTTTGGCGCACATATTGGACGGCGGTATAGGGCACGTCGCGGGTACTGCCATCGGCCTGTTTTTCGGTGGCCATTTCCTGGCGGTCCAGGGCAATCGCGACAGCATGCGGTGTCGCTCCTGCGGCTTGGATCAGAGCGATCGATTCGCGCGCCGCGGTGCCTGCGCTCATTACGTCATCAACAATCAGCACCCGGCCTTGCAAGGGCGCGCCCACCAGCGTGCCGCCTTCGCCGTGGTCTTTGGCTTCTTTGCGGTTGTAGGCAAATGGCAGGTTGTGGCCCAGACGCGCCAGCTCCACCGCCACCGCTGCGCCCAGCGGTATGCCTTTATAAGCCGGGCCAAACAACATATCGAACTGCATGCCGCTGGCCAGCAAGGCCTGGGCATAAAACTGCGCCAGACGGCCCAGCTTGGCGCCGTCGTCAAACAAGCCGGCATTAAAGAAATAGGGACTCAGGCGTCCGGCCTTGGTCTTGAATTCGCCAAAGCGCAATACGCCCGATGCGATTGCAAATTGCACAAACTCCTGCGCCAAGATGTTGTTTTGCGTAGGCTGATGGGTGGTAGCGCGGGTGCTCGAGGTAGTCATGCGATGTTCTGAACGGGGATCGGCGCATTGTATTGAGGGGCGCGCACTTACACAGCGGCGGCAAATTTGCGCATCGGTGGGGCTTTTGATGCGCAGTCGGTGTACCATGAAATTTCTTGTGCCTTCGCCGCCCGGTTTGCGGGTGCGCGCGCATCAGAACCTAAGTAAGCTAATAATTCTCTGGAGACCTGTATGTCAAACACTGCCCCGTTTACCCGTCCCTTGACTCTGGCCGCTGCTTCACTGGCTGCGTCTTTCGCGCTGCTGAGCCCGGCCCAAGCGGCCGAACCCGCGTCCTGCCAGGCGGTGCGTTTTGCCGATGTGGGCTGGACCGACATCACCGCCACCACCGCCGTCATGTCTGAAATCCTCAAAGGCATTGGCTACAAGCCCTCGGCGCAAGTGCTCTCGGTGCCTGTGACCTATAGCAGCCTGAAGGCAAAAAAGATTGATGTGTTTTTGGGCAACTGGATGCCGTCCATGGAAGCCGATATCAAGCCCTATGCGGCCGATGGCTCGGTCGAAACTCTTGGCGCCAACCTCGAAGGTGCGAAATACACCTTGGCGGTGCCCGACTATGTGGCCGAAGCCGGTGTCAAAACCTTTGCTGACCTCGCCAAGAACGCCGACAAGTTCAGCAAGAAAATTTACGGCATCGAGCCAGGCAATGACGGCAACCGCCTAATTTTGGACATGATCAAGAAAAATGCCTTTGGCCTGGGCGGCTTCAAGATTGTCGAGTCCAGCGAAGCGGGCATGGTCTCGCAAGTGGTGCGCGCCGTACCTAAGAAAGAATGGATTGTGTTTCTAGGCTGGGCACCGCACCCTATGAACAGCAAAATCAAAATGACTTATCTGGCCGGTGGTGATGAATTCTTCGGCCCCAACTTCGGCGGCGCCACGGTCTATACCAATACGCGTAAAGGCTATTCCACCGAATGCGCCAATGTGGGTAAGCTGCTGAAAAACACCAAGTTCAGCCTGGAAGCAGAAAACGAAATCATGTCCTCCATACTGGACAAAAAAATGAAGCCAGAAGTCGCTGCCCAGGCCTGGCTCAAGACCAATGCCTCCACCTGGGGCAACTGGCTGGCCGGCGTCAAAACCTTTGACGGCAAGGATGTGACCCCCGCGATGATCAGCAAGTAAACGCATGGCGGCCCGTCTGGAAGCCGCGCTTGCGTGGCTCACCGACAACAAACTCCCGCTAGGCGAGACCATCGCGGCGGGAGTCGAGCGCATGACCCAAAGCGCACCTTGGTTGTTTGACGCGGTATCCGAAAACCTCAGCGCACTCGTACTGGGCTTTACCGGGGCGCTCTTGTGGGTGCAACCGCTCATCATGGTGGCACTGCTCACCGCACTGGCCTGGGCGCTGCAGCGCTCGGTCAAGCTGGCCGTATTTGTTGGAGCGGCATTGCTCCTGATCATCAATATGGGCTACTGGACCGAGACCATGGAGACGCTGTCTCTGGTCTTGTTTGCCACACTCAGCTGCGTGCTCATAGGGGTGCCCATCGGCATTGCGGCAGCGCACCGGCCTTGGCTAGAAGCGGCATTGCGCCCGCTGCTGGACTTGATGCAAACCGTCCCCACGTTTGTATACCTGATCCCCACGCTCATCCTCTTTGGGCTGGGTGTGGTGCCGGGGCTGATCTCCACCGTGATCTTCGCCCTGCCCGCGCCGATCCGGCTGACCACGCTGGGCATTGCCTCGGTGCCGCGCCCGCTGATTGAAGCGGGCCAGGCCTTTGGTGCCACGCGCTGGCAGTTGCTGCTCAAGGTGGAAATTCCCTCGGCCCTGCCCAACATCATGGCCGGCATCACGCAGTGCATCATGCTCAGCCTGTCCATGGTGGTCATCGCCGCGCTGGTCGGCGCCGACGGCCTGGGCAAACCGGTGGTGCGCGCCCTCAACTCGGTCAACATTGCCGACGGCTTTGAGGCCGGGCTGGCGATTGTGATCGTGGCCATTGTGCTCGACCGTTTGTGCAAAACCCGCAGCCATGACTGAAGGTCCGAGCCCACAAACCAAGCCCGCCCCCATGGCCGAGTTTCGGAATGTGGACGTGGTCTTTGGCAAACACAGTGCGCAGGCGCTGGCCTTGCTGGACGCCGGCAAAACCCGGCAGGAAATTTTGGACGCCACTGGCGCGGTGCTGGGCGCAGCCGATTGCAATTTGCAAATCGCCGAAGGCGAAATATCGGTGCTCATGGGCTTGTCCGGCTCGGGTAAATCTACGCTGCTGCGCTGCCTCAATGGTCTGAACCAAGCCAACCGGGGCGCAGTGCTGATACGCGACACGCAGGCAAGCCCCAGCGGCTATGTAGACCTGACGCGCTGCGACGCCACCACTTTGCGCCGTCTGCGCACCACGCGTGTGGCCATGGTGTTCCAGCAGTTTGCCCTGTTACCCTGGCGCACTGTGGCCGAAAACGTGGGCCTGGGTCTGGAGCTGAGCGGCATGCCTAAAGCACAGCGCGACAGAATCGTCGCCCAAAAGCTGGAACTGGTGGGCCTGCAGCAGTGGGGCAAAAAATACGCGCACCAGCTATCCGGTGGTATGCAACAGCGCGTTGGCCTGGCACGCGCTTTTGCCACCGACGCAGATATTTTGCTGATGGACGAACCTTTTTCTGCGCTCGACCCGTTGATACGCGAACACTTGCAGCAAGAGCTGTTGCAACTGCAACAACAACTGAAAAAAACCATCGTCTTTGTCAGCCACGACCTGGACGAGGCCATCAAGCTGGGCAACCACATCACCATCATGGAAGGCGGGCGCATTGTGCAATCGGGCGAGCCCGAGCAAGTGGTGCTCAATCCGGCCAACGCCTATGTGCGCGACTTTGTGGCGCACATGAACCCCATCAAAGTGCTGCGTGGGCGCTCACTGATGACGCCGCTAGAAAAACTCAAGCACGAAGGTCTGCGCGTGCAACTGGACTGGACCGGCCACCACTGGCTGCAACTGGGCGCCGACGGTGAGCCCGAACGCGCAGACATCGAAGGCCGACCCGGCCAGTTGCTGGCCTACCAGCCACAGATGGACATCGTGCAAGCGGGCCTGGACGGGCGCAGCATTGCCATGGCCAGCCCGGATATGTTGCTCGAACACATCATCCATATCCGCCACGCCACCGGCCGCCCGGTGCTGCTGTGCGAAGCCGGCCGCTTTGTCGGCGTGGTGGGCGATGAGGAAATTTACCGGGGTATGTTGCAAACGACGCGGGGCTGAGGCGACGGCTTGTAGCTCCGCCATTGCTATTGCACAGGCGGGACTGAACGTATCGCCATTGAACGCTGAAATCAGAGAATTCATGGACACAATCTAAGAAAGCCCGCAACGCACATCTAGACCTTGCGGCCCTCGGGCTTGCTCGGTGTGATTCCGGGCACGGTGCGTCAAAACTCAGAAATGCAAATCGTCGGTATAGAAGCTATGCGAAGCGATTGAACGAAAACTTGATTCGTTTGTCCCTACTATCCCAAGTGTGCGGAGCAACGGGGCGGGATTAGCTCACATTTCAGGGCAATCCGGGCAATTTTCCGGAGCGGCAAGCGCGAATGCGGACAGTTGCTGACATGCGACTTCGATGTCCAATATACGCTGCAAGCCCTGCAAGGACACATTGAATCGGCGTGCGTTGTAGATCTGCGGTACCAGCACGCAGTCTACAAGACCTGGCAATTTCCCGAAGGAAAAACGACCTTGATGTACCTCATAGGCTTGCCGCAATTGGTGTTCCACAGTTTCTAAGCCGGTGCGCGTCCAATGGTGATACCACGAGGTCTTTTCAGCGACTTCGTGCTGTAGGGTTGATTCGAGATACCTCAACACGCGCAGATTATTCAGCGGGTGAATTTCACATGCAATGCTTTGCGCAATTGCGCGCGCCAAAGCCCTGTCCGTCGCACACACTGGTAACAAGGCAGGGAACTGATGCAGTTCATCCAGGTATTCAATGATGGCAAGTGATTGTCCAATCGGCTGCCCCTTGGTCACCAAGAGTGGCACGAGCCCGTTTCCCGATAAGGCCAGGAAATCCGCACTTCGGTGTTCCCCTTTGGCAAGGTTGACGGCTATGTATTCATATCGGATGCCCTTAAGGGCTAATGCAATGCGCACGCGGTAGGACGCTGACGAGCGGTAGTAGCTGTATAGCTTCATGACTTCAAGGACCTTTACACGCTTGGTGATAGCTTGCATTGCCATAGTGCAGTACTCGGTCCTGGTCACGAAATTCCCCTGGCTGAAAGCTGGTGCCATCGTCCATCCGGGCGTAATAGGGCGCGAAATCGATCTCCGCCAATGCCAGTAAGTCGTCAATGCTATCGAGCACAAAATAACTCTCTTGAAAATCATCAATGCGGTACGTAGTTCGCATGACGCGCTCCAAGTCAAAAGCAATCCGGTTCGGCGACGGACTATTTACCGAAAACTTACTTTCAGCAGCGGATGACGCGATCCCCGCGCCGTAAATTAGCGTCTGACCGCGCTCACGAACTAAGCCGAATTCAACGGTGTACCAATACACCCGCGCCAGTTCAGCTAATTTGCCGATACTTTGCGCGACTAAACCGGCCTGTCCATAAAGTTGAATAAAGTCGGCCATTGCCGGGTGCATCAACATGGGCACATGACCAAACACGTCGTGAAAGACATCAGGCTCTTGCAAATAATCAAGTTGCTTTTTCTGCCGAATGAAGCGGCCCGCGGGAAAGCGTCGGTTAGCCAGGTGCTCAAAGAAGATCGCATCCGGTAACAAACCCTGCACAGCTACGATGTGCCAACCGGTTTGTTGCTCCAGTACATCGGATAGCTGCTCGAAATCAGGAATGCGGTCTGCCGCCATAGGTAATTGCTTCATACCGCGTACAAAAGCATCGCTGGCCAGTGCCGGTAGCAATCTGGTTTGACGTTCGAAGAGGGTTCGCCACACCGCGTGATCCTCTTCGGTGTAAGTCGCCCAAGCTTGTTCTACCGTCCCATCCGGGTTGAGCGCGTTGCTAAGCATCAGCGCGACCTTGCGTAGATGAGAACAGATCGTCACAGAATTTCGCCATGCCGATGTCGCGTTCGGTCAACCCACTTGCGTCATGATTGGTCCAGCGGATATCGACCATGTTGTAAACATTACTCCATTCGGGATGATGGTCAAGTTGCTGTGCCTTGACAGCAATCGATTGCATAAAACCAAAGGCCTGTGCAAAATCTGGAAATATGAATTTCCGTCCGATCGCCTTGACGTCCTCTTCTAATTGCCATTGGGGTAGGGACTCAAGCGCTAGCGCAATATTGATAGGTGCTAAGTTGCTCATGGTATGTAGAGAAAGAGATTGGCTCTCAAATTTCCAGTGCTGCCAGCACCGTGGCACTGCAACCGCCAAAACCAATGCGACGCGCACCGGGCTTTTCGCAAAAGGCGCGCAAAGTCACGCAATCGCCGTCGTGCAAAAAGCTACGCGTTTCGCCATTTCCTAGCCGCAGCGGTAATCGGCCGCCTTGACTCAGCTCCAGGAGGCTTCCCTCTTGGCCGGGCAGGGGCCCCGACAAGGTGCCTGTGCCCAATAGGTCACCGGTCCGCAAATTGCAGCCTCCCACTCTATGGTGTGACACCAGTTGCGCCACAGTCCAGTAGGCATCACGCAAGCCCGACCGCGACAAACATTGGCCGGCTATGCCGGCTTCGCGCATGGCTTGTGTTTGCAACCAAACTTCCAGCTCAATATGCCATGAGCCATCGGCTTGATCATGCGGGCTGTACAGGTACGGCAAGGGCTGCGGATCGCCGCTGCTTCGGGGCACCGGTGCACAGCGAAAGGGCGCCAATGCGTCAAGTGTCACGATCCATGGCGAGACGGTGCTGGCAAAACTTTTGGCAAGAAATGGGCCCAGTGGCTGGTACTCCCAGGCCTGTATGTCACGTGCGCTCCAATCGTTGAGTAGCGAGATACCCGCAATATGGGCGTGCGCCTGGTCGATCCCGATGGCGTGGCCTATGTCATTGCCCTGGCCTATCCAGATAGCTAGCTCGAGCTCATAGTCCAGCTTTTGGCTCGGCCGAAGCACCGGTTCGCCGGCGCCCGCTGGCATGGTTTGACCAAGCGGGCGGTGGAAATTTTGCCCACTGGGTAGCACACTGGAGGCGCGTCCGTGGTAGCCGATGGGTACCCATTTGTAATTGGGCATCAGGGGTTGATCGGGTCGGAACATGGCGCCCACGCGCTTCGCATGGGCAATGCCGGTGTAAAAGTCGGTGAAATCACCAACCGAACAGGGCAAGCCCATGTGCACCGCACTTTGCTCCCATAGCGCTTGGGCCCATTTTTCACGCTCGGGTGCTTCTGCACGCAAGCCGTCCCAAATGGCCCGCCTTAGCGCCCGCATTTGCACCGGCGGCAAGGACAAGAGCTTACCCATGTCTGCATGGTCAATCAGACCTGCTGTTTGCAGGTCCAGTACACAACTGCCGATGCCCACCCCTATGCACCATGCCTCTGTACTGCTGGTGCGAAAACGTCCAAAGGGGAGATTTTGAATCGGGAAATCCGTATCCATCGTATTTGCGCTATGCACCCAGCTTTGGGTTTCTGAAGCGTGTGTGCGATCGAGACCATCTTGGGCAACCTGGCTCATGGCATTACTTTATCTTGCGTCTTTTGATGCAAAAACGCGGCGTGGCGAGGAGCGCGTTTGGTCTGACTCCATTCCTCCAGCATGGCCCACTTCACGGCGTCAAGCAATTGCAATTGCCGCTTTTCCTGCGGGTCGCGATAGGTTAATTCCAAGCGATGGCCGCTAGGGTCAAAGAAATAGATGCTGTGAAAAATGCCATGGTCGGTGACACCTAACACTGCTACATCCTGAGACTCAAGATGTTGCTTGTATTGCAGCAGCGAGGCGTGGTCCGCCACTTCCAATGCAATGTGTTGCACCCATTCGGGGGTATTGATGTCACGCCCGATTGGCGCACACGTTGGTAACTCAAAGAACGCCAATACATTACCGCGCCCTGCATCTAAAAACACATGCATATACGGGTCGAGTGCCTGGGTGCTGGGCACCCTGTCCTCTGCGATGGCCAGAATAAAATCCATGTGCAACATTTTTTGGTACCACAGCACGGTCTCTTTCGCGTCCTTGCAGCGATAGGCCACATGGTGAATGCCTTGTAGTGTCATGCGACCTCCAAGGTGCCACGGCGGATCTGGTCTCGCTCCAGGGATTCAAACAGCGCTTTGAAATTGCCCTCGCCAAAGCCGTCGTCGCCTTTGCGTTCTATAAATTCAAAAAACACTGGGCCAAGCACTGTTTGGGAAAAGATTTGCAAAAGCAAACGGGGATGGCCTCCCTGCGTGCTACCGTCCAACAAGATGCCACGCGCCTGCAAGGCTTGCGTATCCTGTCCATGTCCGGGCAAGCGCACAGCCAGCATGTCGTAATACGTGGATGATGGAGGCGCCATCAAGGGAACCCCTGCGGCCTTCAACCGGTCAATGGTGGCTGGCAGGTCCTCGCACGACAAGGCAATATGCTGAATGCCCTCCCCACTGAACTGCATCAAAAATTCTTCGATCTGCCCGCTTTTGCCCGATGCTTCTTCGTTGAGCGGAATCCGGATCAATCCATCGGGCGCCGTCATGGCCTTGCTGGTCAGGCCGGTGTATTCACCCTTGATATCGAAAAACCGGATTTCTCTGAAATTGAAAAAATGTTCATAGAACTGCGCCCAGTAAGCCATGCGGCCGCGGTACACGTTGTGCGTTAGGTGATCGATGGCGCGTAAACCGTGCCCCAGCGGTTGGCGCGGTACCCCCTCGATAAAGCGAAAATCGATGTCGTATATGGATTCCCCCTCTTCAAAACGATCGATCAAATACAAGGGTGCGCCACCGATACCGCGTATCGCCGGTAGCCGCAGTTCCATCGGGCCAGTGGGGATTTCTACCGGCTGGGCGCCAAGCTCCAGCGCCCTGGAATAGGCTATGTGCGCATCACGTACCCGAAAAGCCATGCTACATGCGCTAGGGCCATGTTCTTTAGAGAAATAGTGCGCGAGGCTTTGGCGTTCGCGATTCACTATGAAATTGATACCGCCCTGACGGTACAGGTCCACGTCTTTTGAGCGATGACGCGCGACCAGGCTGAATCCCAGTTGCGGCAGAAGAGCTTCCAAAATGCCGCTTTGCGGCGCAGCAAATTCCACAAATTCAAAGCCACATAGGCCCATTGGGTTATCAAACAAATCGGTCACGCGACTGCCTCCTTGGTATCGATCGAAAACCTGTTATTTTTGCAAGGAAATGATGCAATCGGCGTGCAATATGTTTGATAAATTACTGAAAATATGCATAATTGCTGCATGAATAAATCAGTATCTGCATTTGAATTGCTTGATTCTTATGATTTGAGGCTTCTGACTGCATTGCAACGAGATGCCTTTACGACCCACCAGGCGCTGGGGGCACTGGTCCATTTATCCCCATCGCAGGTTAGCCGCCGGATACAAAGACTGCAGGATGCAGGCTTCATATCGCGGTACGTCGCCTTGCTTAATCCTTCAGCGCTCGGTCTGGGCGTGCGCGCCCTTAGCTATGTGACGCTGCTGCGCCATGGTGGCGACGAGGGTCGGGCTTTTGAGCTTGAAGTCTGCGACATCCCCGAAGTCTTGGACTGCTACGCCGTTGCCGGCGATTCAGACTACATGCTACAAATTGTGGCAAGGGATTTGCAGTCTCTGAGCGATACCGTCTTACGGCGTATTACCCGCATAGCGGGTGTGGGCAGCATCCGTTCCAACGTAGTGCTCCAACGCATCAAGTCCAGCACCGAATTACCGCTTTCACGTGAGGGCATCGTCCCAGCCTGAGCCAAGCGGCGGCGGGCAGCGCATGCACGACGACATCACTGTTCTACCTGGAAAAGGGCCGGCCTACCAACCGCCGTTGGACGCTGTAAAGACAACCCGGACTCCTCCTATGGTGACCTAGGACTGGACGTAGGACCGCCACTAGGGTATTTGCGTACTTGACAGCACCTCCAGCCTGGATCAGGCTGGAGGCAGGCACGGGGATTGGTTTGCTTGCGGCTTACGCCACCGGCCTACGGTTCAAAAAATCTACCATTCAGAGGAGCTTTCAAATGACACAGACCAGTCCGTCCGAGCGCGCCAGCGCCTGGCTTGAACACTTTGGTGCCGCGCTAGGCCGGCCTGACGCTGCCGCCACCGCAGCACTGTTTGACGCCGATTGCTACTGGCGCGATCTGGTGGCCTTTACCTGGAATATTTGCACCCAGGAAGGCCAGGGCGCTATCGAAAAAATGGTACAGGCGCGCGGTGCCGATGTGGCGGCCAGCCATTTTGCGCTGGAGGGCGAGGCCACCGAGGCCGATGGTGTGGTCGATGCCTGGTTCACGTTCGAAACCCGCGTGGCACGCGGGCGCGGACACCTGCGCCTCAAAGGCACCGACCAGGGCGACAAAGCCTGGACCCTGTTAACCACCATGACCGAGCTCAAAGGCTTTGAGGAGAAAACCGGCACCAAGCGCATCAAAGGCGCGGAACACGGCGTACACCCAGGCCGTAAAAGCTGGCTGGAAGCGCGCGCGCACGAGGAGCAAAGCTTGGGATTTACCGAGCAGCCTTATGTGGTGATCGTCGGCGGCGGTCAAGGCGGCATTGTGCTGGGGGTGCGGCTACGACGGCTGGGTGTGCCGACCATCATCATCGAAAAAAACGCCAAGCCCGGCGACTCCTGGCGCAATCGCTATAAAAGCCTGTGCCTGCACGACCCGGTCTGGTACGACCACCTGCCCTACATGCCCTTCCCGGACGACTGGCCCGTATTTGCGCCCAAGGACAAGATCGGTGACTGGCTGGAGATGTACACCAAGATCATGGAGCTGAACTACTGGGGCTCTACCGAGGCTAAAAAAGCGCACTTTGACGAGGCCACGGGGCAGTGGGAGCTGCAAGTGGAGCGCGAGGGCAAAACCATTACCCTGCGGCCCAAGCAATTGGTATTTTCCATGGGCGTGTCGGGCTACCCCAATGTGCCGCATATCACCGGCGCCGAAAGTTTTGAAGGCGAGCAACACCACTCCAGTAAGCACCCAGGGCCGGACAAATACCTTGGCAAAAAAGTGGTGGTACTGGGCTCGAACAACTCGGCGCATGATATTTGTGCCGCGCTGTGGGAACACCAGGTGGACGTTACCATGGTGCAACGCAGCAGCACGCATATCGCGCCCTCGGACTCGCTGATGGAGCTGGCGCTGGGCGGCCTGTACAGCGAAGAGGCGGTCAAGAGCGGCATAGACCACCACAAGGGCGATCTGGTATTTGCCAGCGTGCCCTACAAAATCATGCACACATTTCAAATCCCGGTGTATGAGGAAATGAAGCGGCGCGACGCGGACCTGTATGGCCGCCTGGAAAAAGCCGGTTTCATGCTGGACTTTGGCGACGACGGCTCGGGCCTTTTCATGAAATACCTGCGCCGCGGTTCGGGTTATTACATTGACGTGGGCGCCTCCGAGTTGGTGGCTAACGGCAGCATCAAGCTGCGCAGCGGCGTCAACATCGCGCGCATCAACGCCAAGTCGGTCACCTTAAGTGATGGCAGCGAGTTGCCGGCAGATGTCATTGTGTATGCCACTGGCTACGGCTCGATGAACCAGTTCCTGGCCGATCTGGTCTCACCGACGGTGGCCGACCGCGTGGGCAAGGTCTGGGGCCTGGGCTCCAGCACGACCAAAGACCCCGGCCCCTGGGAAGGCGAGCTGCGCAATATGTGGAAGCCGACGAACCAGGCCCAGCTTTGGATTCATGGTGGCAATTTGCACCAGAGTCGGCACTATTCGCAGTTCCTGTCGCTGCAGCTTAAAGCGCGCTACGAAGGGCTGCCTACACCGGTCTACGCGCAGGCGACAGTGAACCACCTGAAGTAAAGCCATGCGCCGGATGGTGCGTGCCTGCTTGCCTTAGGGCAGGCAGGCCTTGGGCACTGTCGTGTGCGCCTTGCGTGGCGCAGCAAGCGGGCAAGGCGCAGCGGCTCCACCAGGCAATCGGTTATCTTCCACGCTTTCATAAAGCCCACGGGAGAACCGCTTGTTCACACTCACCAGCCTGAACCTCAACGGCATACGCTCTGCCAGCAGCAAAGGGTTGCAAGATTGGCTGCACCGCTTGCAAGCGGACTGTCTGTGCGTGCAGGAAGTGAAAGCCCAGGCGGCTGATGTGGCGGGCCAGTTTGAAACCCTGGCCGGTATGGCCGGGCACTTTCACTTTGCAGAAAAGAAAGGTTACTCTGGGGTGGGCATATACACCCGCCACGCGCCCAGCGATGTACGGGTGGGCTATGGCTCGGCAGAATTTGACGCCGAGGGCCGCTACGTAGAACTGCGCTTTGATACCCCTAAGCGTAAGCTCTCCATCATCAGCTGCTATTTCCCCAGCGGCTCCTCGGGCGAAGAACGGCAAGAGGCCAAATACCGTTTTCTGGAGGGCATGTACCCGCACTTGCAAAAGCTCAAGCACTCGCGCGAATTTGTGTTGTGCGGCGACATCAATATTGCGCACCAGGAAATCGATTTGAAAAACTGGAAAGGCAACCGCAAGAACTCCGGTTTTCTGCCCGAAGAGCGCGCCTGGATGACGCGCCTGCTCAGCGAAGGCGGCCTGGTCGATGTCTTTCGCCAACTCGAGCCCGCCGCCACCGATGCGGCCTACACCTGGTGGAGCAACCGGGGCCAGGCCTACGCTAAAAACGTAGGCTGGCGTTTGGACTACCACTTGGCCACGCCAGCGCTGGCGGCCGGCGCTCGTCAACATGCCATCTACAAAGACACCCGTTTTTCAGACCACGCACCTATCAGCATTAAATACGACTGGGGCCTATAAGCCCAGCATTGGCAAGCCTGGCGCAAATGCCGAATGGGTCGCGACATCCACACCGCTGCGCGCGGGCAAGTGGGCGCGCAAGGCGGAGGTAATTGCGCTATGGCCCAACACGCTCTCCAATTCTGCATGCTGCGCTTTGCTCAAGGCCGCAAAGTGGAGTTGCAGCATTTCCAGACACAGCAAGCGGTAGCGCGAGGTGCGCACTTGCCGGTAGGCACAGCCTTGGAGGGTCACATCAAAACGCTTGTGGCCTTGGGCTAGGGCTTGCGCATTGGCAAGCAAATAGGGCAGGTAGGCCTGCCCCGCATCGCGCAGCAGCGGCGCAAAGTCTTGCGGCAGCAGTGGCGCCACATCGCCCTGCAGCTGGCTGCCGCGACTGGCCCATACGCGGGCCACCCAGGCTTGGGTGTGCGGGGCGCGCTCTTGCATGAGCGCGGCAGCTGTCGGGTCCTGGCTGAAGTGGCGGAACATAGGCCCGAAGAAGCCGATGTCCACCAAACTGGGCCGCGCGCCCAGCATAAATGGCCGCTTGGCCAACATGGCTTCCAAGGCGGCCAAGGCGTTGAGGTAAATGCCCTCAACATGCGCTTGGGTGTGTGCGCTAACGCCGTCACCCACGGTAAACAAACGCCGTTGGCGCTGGCGTACAAAAAACTGCTTCAGCCACAACGGGCCAGGCATATCCGAGAGCAACTCTTCGCTGATGTGGCGGCTTAGTCGCGCGGCATCGGGCGCGTAGTGCCAGCGGTAATGCATGGCCGGGCGCCACAACCATTCATCCGCATAGTCCTCCAACAACAAGCTAACAAAGCGCAACACCGGGTCTTGTGGCAGCAGCGGGTATTGCGGATAGGCCTGGTCCAGCCACTGCAGGATCAGCGTCGAGTCCGTCAACCAGCGCCCGTCTTCCAACTGCAAAGCCGGCATCTGAAACACGCCGGTAGCCTGCGGAATCAGGCCGCGCTGCGCTCGCGAGCGCATGGGCTCTAAGCGATAGTCAATTTCTTTGTAGCGCAGCGCCGCTTCAAGCTTGCCCGTGAAGTAGGAAATCGTCGAGCCGTACAGGACCAGCGGCATGCGTACTTTCTGGCTACCGCGACACGATGCCGAAAGTGCCCGCCGCTTTTTCTATCAAGCCGAAAAATCGCACCAAGTCCACTTTGCTGCCACTTACCTTCAGTTCATCGCTGAGCAAAGTGTCCTGCATGCCTGCGCTACCGGCGATGATTTTCACGAACAAGGGCTTGGTCAATGTCAGCGTGGCATGGGCCTGTGGGTGCTGGCCGCGTTTGAAATGCAAAACCGCGTTCTCTACCCACAAGGCATAGCTTTCTTTCTGATCGCTCAGTACCAGGTTGATGCGGTAGTTTTTGCCCTCAGCCGCAGGGCCGTCCAGGCTGGCAGCCATGGCTTCTAAAAAACGCTCCATCGGCGTTTGCAGTAACAGGTCGATGGCACCCGCCTTGGACATGCCTTTGGCCGGTGCGCCATTACGCAGCTCTTGCGCGCCGCTTAGGTAGGCATTGCGCCAGGTGGCGGACTCGGCGCTGTAGCCCATTTGCTCGTAGCTTTTGGCCAAGAGTTCTTTGGCGGCTTTGTTAGATGCGTCGGCCATCACCACATGGTTGAGCAGCTCGGCAGCCCAGCGCATATCGCCTTGGTCAAAAGCGCTTTGCGCGGCAGCAATGGCTTTGTCCGCACCACCGGCTAAGTCCACATAGCGCTTGCCCACATCCGCCGGGGCCAGCGGGTTCAGGTGCGCCGGGTTACCGTCGAAAAAGCCTAAGTAAAACTGGTACACCGCTTTGACGTTATGGCGCAAATCACCATAGTGGCCGCGTACCGCCATAAAGTCGGCCAGCGACTTGGGCAGTTGCACCTTGTCGGCAATCTCACTGGGCGTGTAGCCAGCGTTCATCAAGCGCACGGTTTGGTCATGCGTGTATTTGTACACATCGCGGTGCATGGTGATGAACTGCTGGATATTGGCATTGCCCCATATCGGCCAGTGGTGCGAAGCGATATAGACCTCGGCCTCGTGCGTTTGCTCTAAAGCCTGCTCCATGTAGGTGGCCCAACGCAAAGCGTCGCGCACTTTAGCGCCGCGTATGGGTAACAGGTTATGCATGGTTTGCGACAGGTTTTCTGCGCCGTCGTAAAGCTTTTTCGATGGAATCGAAAAGCTCAACTCCGCTGGACATTCGGCATTGGGGACGTTATGAAACACAAAGTCCACACCATCGATTTGCATAGGCTGATTGGCCTGGTAAATCAGCCAGGTCGGCGTCAAGATGCCAATGCTGCCGTAGATCACATCTTTGCCCAGACCCGTATCCACATTGCCTTTGGCGCTGCGCGGCAGGTCGCGGCCAAACTGGTACGCCGAGCGCCGGCCCATGGCGGCACCCACGAGTACGTTTTCGCTGGTGGCCTCTTCCATAAATCCTGCCGGTGCCACGATGGGCACTTTGCGCTGCGCCGCATCGGCCTGCGACAAGACACCTAGCGCGCCGCCGAAGTGGTCGGCATGTGCATGTGTCAGCACCAAACCACTGACCGGCTTCTTGCCCAGGTGCTGCTCTGCAAACGCCATAGCCGCCGTTGCGGACTCGCGCGAGGTGAGCGTATCGACCACGATCCAGCCGGTCTTACCTTCGATGAGGGTGATGTTGGCAATATCAAAACCGCGCAACTGGTACACGCCATCCATCACCTTGTAGAGGCCTATGTTGGCATTGAGCTGCGCATGGCGCCACAGGCTGGGGTTGACGGTATCGGGCGCGGTGCCCTGCAAAAAATCATAGGCCGCAAAGTCGCGCAAGACGCTGCCGTCGGCGGCCAGTATCTTGCCCGTAGGCCGTGCGATCAGGCCGCGCTTGGCGTCTTCAAAATCCTGCCCTGAAGCTTGGGCAACAAGCTGCACAAAAGCTGCGTTTTCTTTTTGCGTGTTGGCACTGGCATCGCTGCTGGCACCGCCTATGCCCTGGTTTTTACCGCAGGCCACCAGGCATATTGCCAAGGCAATCAGCCCGGCACGTTGACACACCATCCACATACGCACGCTCCTGGTTGGAATAAGCCGCCGCTGCATACTGCGCGGCGCCAGATGGGGCATGGTAACCAAGCTTTGCGATGGCCTTAGTCGCTTTGGAGAAGCCGGTAGTTGCGAGGAATTTTGATGCCTTGCTGGTGCCAAGCTGTCTCAAGCCAGCAAAGCCACATTGCCGCCTGCAGCCGTGGTGTTGACCGTTACCGTGCGCTCGGCGCAAAAGCGGTATAGGTAGTGTGGACCGCCGGCTTTAGGCCCGGTGCCGCTCAAGCCTTCACCACCAAAGGCTTGCACGCCGACAACGGCGCCAATCATGTTGCGGTTGATATAGACATTGCCGATATGCGCCGCCTGTGCCATCGCTTGGGCGCGGCTATCGATGCGGGTTTGGATGCCCAGCGTCAGGCCGTAGCCCAGGGCGTTGATCTGCTCGATGGTATCTAGCGGGTCCCCCTGCCAGCGCAGCACTTGCAGCACCGGCCCGAATATTTCGGCATCCACATCGGCCACGCTTTGCACCTCGTACGCATGCGGCGCGATGCGATTCGGTAGCGCGCAGCCGTCCTGCGCCAATGCGGCCTGCCAGGCTGGACCAAACAAACAAGTGTGGCGCGCATGCAGGCGAGCGATATGCGCTTGCAATGTGGCCGCTGCATCCGCGTCGATCACCGGCCCCAGGTCGGTCGCCAAGTCTGCCGGGTCATCAACGCGCAGTTGCTGCGCCGCGCCGTGCAGCATCTCCAACACGGTGTCTGCGATGTCCGTATGCACGCATAAAAGACGAAGCGCTGAACAGCGTTGCCCGGCCGAGCGGAAGGCACTGCTCAGTACCGCGTCCACGACCTGCTCGGGCAGCGCGGACGAGTCCACCACCATGGCATTGATACCGCCGGTCTCGGCGATCAGCGTCACGATGGGGCCAGGCTTGGCCGCCAGCGCGCGTTGAATCGTTTTCGCCACCTCGGTGGAGCCGGTAAACACGACACCGGCCACTCCGGGTTGTGCCACGAGGGCAGCGCCCACGGTTTCGCCTGGCCCGTGCAGTAGTTGCAGCGCGTCTTGCGCAATGCCCGCCGCGTGAAATAGACGCACCGCCAGGGCCGCGATCAGCGGCGTTTGCTCCGCTGGCTTGGCAAGCACGGTGTTGCCAGTGGCCAAGGCAGCAGCGATCTGCCCCACGCAAATAGCCAGCGGAAAATTCCAGGGGCTGATACACACCCACACGCCACGCCCGCATAGTTGTAAAGTGTTGGTCTCGCCGGTCACGCCAGGCTGCCAATGCGCGCTATCGCTTTGCCTAGCGGAGGTGCCGGTTGCAGCGCTCGCGCCCGACCATGAATGACCGTGGGCCACGGGCATGCAAACCGGCTGCATGATGCGTAGCGCCTCGTGCGCGTAGTAGCGCAAAAAGTCTACCGCTTCACGCACTTCGGACTGCGCGTCACCCCAGGTTTTATGCGCCTCGCGCACCATCAGAGCGCAGAGCGCCGCGCTCTGTTGCTCCAGGCTGTCTGCGGTGCGCAGCAGGGCCGCGCTGCGCTGCGCCACTGGCGTACACGACCAGCTTGTGAAGCTGCTCCTTGCGCGCTGCATCGCGCTGTGCACGTCCTGCATAGTCGCTTGCGCCAGTGCGCCTGGCATGGGCTGCGCCAGGGCTTGCAGATAGGGCGCGCGCATAGCAGGCACGGTGAAGTCCAGCCCTGCGCTATTGGCGCGTGCGCTTTCGCCGCTGCCAAAAAGATGTGGCGGCAGGGGCAAAGCGCCCACGGGTTCCAGGCGCAGCGGCGAGATCAGCAAGTCGCGCACACGCAAAGTGGTATCGGCCAGCTGATGAACAAAAGAAGAGTTCGCGCCGTTTTCCAGCAGGCGGCGCACCAGGTAAGCGAGCAGGTCTTTGTGCGCGCCCACCGGCGCATACACGCGGCAGACCATCAGCGGGTTTTTCAGCACCTCGCGGTAGACGCCCTCACCCATGCCGTGCAGGCGCTGCAACTCAAACGCGCCGCCGCAGCGCGCGCCCATTTGCATGATGGCCGCTATGGTGGCAGCGTTGTGGGTGGCAAATTGGGGGTAGATCACATCGGGCGCGTCCAGCAGCGCGCCAGCGCAAGCCAGGTATGAAATATCGGTGTGGTGTTTGTGCGTAAAAACAGGGTAATGTGGCAGGCCGAGTTCCTGGGCGCGTTTGATTTCGGCGTCCCAGTACGCGCCTTTGACCAGGCGGCACATCAGGCCCACGCGGTACTGGCGCGCCATGGCCACCACGGTGTGTACCAGCTCCAAAGCGCGGCTTTGGTAGGCCTGCAATGCCAGCCCCAGGCCACGCCACTGCGGCCAGTGCTGCGCCACACGCTGCAACAAGGCGTCAAACACTTCGAGCGACAACTCCAGGCGCTCTACCTCTTCGGCGTCAATCGTCAAGTTGATGTCGGCGCGCGCGGCCTGCTCGCACAAGCCCCACACGCGCGGCAACAACTCGGCCATGACGCGCACGCTTTGGCCGTCTTCGTAGCGTGGGTGCAGGGCGCTGAGCTTGATGCTGATGCCATCATTGCCTTGCGGCCCGCGTTCGGGCAGGGCGGCTTGCGCCAAGGCGGCTATCGCGTCGCTATAGCTTTGCCAATAGCGCAGCGCGTCCGCATCCGTGCGCGCGCCCTCGCCCAGCATGTCGTACGAAAAACGCAGGCCTTGGCTTTGCGCCTGGCGGGCGCTATCGGCATGGCGCATGGCCTCGGCCATGCTTTGGCCCAGCACAAACTGGCGGCCCAGCAACTGCACCGCGCGCAGCGTGGCGGCCACCACGGTGTGCGCGCCCAGGCGGCCCATCAAACCACTGCCGCTGGCGGCACCTTGCGCATCGGGCAAAAAGTGTTTGGACATGGCTATGGCCGCCCTTGATAAGCGCGCCAGCACCTGGTCACCGGCCTGCGCAAAATCAGCGCGGCCCAGTTGGTCGGCGGTCAGGGCGATGGCGGTATCCGTGTCCGGCACCCGCAGCAGCGCTTCGGCAAGACGCATCAGGGCCAGGCCCTCGGCGCTGGAAATCGGGTATTCCTGCAACAAGCTTTCCATGGCCCAAAACGGAGCGGGATGGTCGCGCACGGTTTGCACCCAAGGCGCTGCTAGCTGCGTGGCGGCGGCCCAGTCCAGCTTGTCTTGCAAGCTGCGCAGGCGCTCTGCCACGATCTCGGCCTCGGGGCGATAGGGCTGGGGAAGGCGTTGCTGCATCAACATGGGAATAGCTCCTTGCGCTTTGCGCTTGCTGCTGTCCGCTTTGGTGTCTGCGGTCTGTGTGTTTGGTGTAAAGCGCTATATTCCCACCAGTTCAGCTTAATATTTATCTTTATTTTTGTCACTTCATAGTGAATAACTCAGTCATGACCCCACCCGTCTTCAGCCTGGACCGTACCGACCTGAAGATCCTACGCGCCTTGCAGGAGGACGGGCGCATCTCCAACCTCAAGCTGGCCGAGACGGTGGCCTTGTCGCCCACCGCCGTACTGGCGCGGGTGCAGCGCCTGGGCAAAGAGGGCTTTATCCTGGGCTACCAGGCGCACCTGAACCCGGCCAAACTAGGCGCGGGCCTGATAGTGTTCGTGGAGGTACTGCTGGACCACACTACACCGCATGTGTTTGAGGCCTTCAAGGCCGCCGTGCAAGTGCGCCCCGAAATCATGGAATGCCATATGGTGGCCGGCGGTTTTGACTACCTGCTCAAAACCCGCATGGCCGACATGGCCGCCTACCGTGACTTCGCCGGCACCGTGCTGTGGCAACTCCCAGGCGTGCGCGAGACCCGCACCTATGCGGTGATGGAAGAAGTGAAAAACAGCACGCATATTCCAATTAAGGGGTAAGGGGCTCTCAATCCGAGGTGAAGCAGGCTATTGGCTCAGACCTGCATACGCCACCGCAATCGCCGAGGCCAGGCGGGCGTTGTTCAATACCAGCGCGATGTTGGATGTCAAGCTGTCGCCGCCGGTGAGTTCGTTCACACGGGCCAACAAGAATGGGGTGCTGGCTTTGCCGCTAATGCCTTGCGCGGCGGCCTCTTGCAAGGCCTGGGCGATGGCGCGGTCTATGGTGCCCCGCTCCATGGCGTGCTCGGGTGGTATCGGGTTGGCCACCACCATGCCGCCGGGCAGGCCCAGCGCCCATTGGGCGTGCATGGCCGCGGCAATAGCCTGCGCCGAGTCCAGCCGGTAGTCCACCTTAAAACCACTTTCGCGGGTAAAAAATGCGGGCAGCGCCTCCGTTTGGTAACCCACTACCGGCACGCCTTGGGTCTCTAGATATTCCAGCGTCAGGCGCAAATCGAGTAGGGACTTCGCGCCCGCGCAGACCACGGCCACCGGGGTTTGCGCCAGCTCTTGCAAATCCGCCGAAATATCAAAACTCTGCGCTGCGCCCCGGTGTACGCCGCCTATGCCGCCAGTGGCAAACACACGTATGCCCGCCAGCGCGGCGATACGCATGGTGGCGGCCACGGTGGTCGCACCATCGGCGCCTGCGGCCACTACAAAACCCATGTCGCGGCGACTCACCTTGGTCACCGCATGGCCCGCGCGGCCCAGACGCTCTATCTGCGCTACCGACAAACCCGCTTGCAATCGCCCTTGCACGATAGCCACTGTGGCAGGCACTGCGCCGTGGGCGCGCACCTCGGCCTCGACCTGTAGCGCAGTCTCCACGTTTTGCGGAAACGGCATGCCGTGCGAAATAATGGTGGACTCCAAAGCCACGACGGCCTGCCCTTGCGCCACGGCGGTTTGCACTTCGGGGGCGATGTCTAAATAGGGGTTCATGGTTTGCTGTCTTGCATGTGTTGTTCAACGGTTTGCACGCTCAGCGCTGGAGCGTTGGCTACGGGGCTGGAAAGGGTAATTTCGGCACAGGCCATGGCCCATGCCAACGCGTCCTGTAGCGGCCAGCCCTGCAAGTGACCATACACCAAGCCGCCCATCAAGGCATCGCCCGCGCCGGTGGCACTAAGCACCGGCACAGCACGCGCCGCGCGGTGGCCGCAGCGGCCGTCGGCATCGCACCAGGCCACGCCTTGCGCGCCCAGGCTGATGAGCACTCGGCCCGTGCCCTTGCGGTGCAAGGCCAGCGCTGCGTCGCACGCATCCTGCACGCTGACTATGGCAAAGCCACACAAAGCCTGGGCCTCCAGGCGGTTAGCCTTGAGCGTGTGGATACGCGCCAGCACCGGGCCCAAGCGGGTGCACTTGGCGACCGACACCGCCTCGGCAAACAGCGCCGGGTGCGCCACCTCAGCAGCCAGCCACTGCCAC
>JBBAPY010000003.1:0-31174 GCA_040400635.1 Rhodoferax sp. | reverse complement strand
GTGCAGCTGTTGTGGTGGTGGTCGGAGCGGCTGTCGTTGTAGTGGGTGCAGCTGTTGTGGTGGTGGTCGGAGCGGCTGTCGTTGTAGTGGGTGCAGCTGTGGTGGTGGTTACCTTGACAGTTATAATGGTGTTAAGACTAGCTGTACTTGAGGCCGCAACTGTTAAATTGGCGAGGGTTGTCCCGCTGGCTGCTAATGCATTTTTTATACCATCGAGAATGTTATCCTCTTGGCTTCCGACTTTGAACACTCCGCTTAATGGATCAATGGTAGGTGTGACTCCCAAAGAAACCATCTGCGCTTGAACGTAAGCCTTCGCCGTTACAAGGCTAGACTGAATCGACGGCGCAGTAGCAGGTGTGAAGTTTGTAAATGCGAGGGCAGGGTCGCCACGCACTGCGGCTGCGACAACTAGCGTAGACAGAGGGGTAACATTAACACGGCCTGTCTCCGTTGCGAAACTGTGCAATTTGGTTGCGGACGGGCCACTGCCAATTGTTAGCTCAAGAATACACGGGACGGCTTGACCAGAGGAAAGGCCGAGTGAAAAAGTTCCGTCGGTGCCAGTCGTACCAGTCAACGGCGAGCCACTAACACACTTGGCAACTATCGGCGCATTGGGTACAGCAGCCCCAGTTGCCGCTAAACCCTCCAAAGTGGGAAAAGTGCTAACCGTGCTTCCACCGCAGGCAAGCAAAATTCCTACCGCCACCGAGACGGTGGAAGCTAAAGCGGTTCGTTTAGTAAAAGGTGTGTTTTTCATGGGTATGGCCATCACAATTAGGGCGGGTCGGCAGAAAGTGTAATCTAAATTATCGATCTGCACAAAGTCTGTCGATAAAGCTACTTCGCTCACGGGAAAAAGACACGCACGCTTTTTCCTAGGTGATTCGTTAGTTATACCACAAGCACGGCCTTCAGGCTAGGCAAAGCTGACAGGCAAATTTGACATCAGCTTTTGGAGCTAGGCAGCGGCGATTGCCTTCGAGGTAGCCCAGGTTAAAACTGACCAGATTGGCCTAGCCGGTAATGCCAATGGCCCGGGTAATCTCGCTAGTTTTGCATTTGCTACCAGTGTTGCGGTAGATGCTTTAGGAAACGTTTATGTCGCTGATCAAAACAATCACTTAATCCGTAAAATATCACAACCAACAGGCGAGACACCAAAACAAAAAATAGCTGGAATTGTTACTGCATCGGGCGGCAGTTTAGCGGGGAATACTTCAGGTGCACTGTCAAAATTGACAGCCGTTGCCGGTGCAAGTGTAGATTTCATCGAAATTGACGACACCGGGGCCCATGTCGGGAATCCGATAGCAACCACAACAACTGGGTTTGACGGCGCTTACAGTTTAACGGCTAGTCAAAGCTTTATCTTTAGTGGCAAATACGTGATACGCGTGTCTGATAGCAGTTCAAATAAAATGAATGGGTTCGCTACCGGCAATGTAGTAAACGTAAGTCCAATCAGTGACGCGCTATACGGGTTGGTACTCTCCTCTGGGATAAGTAATTCCGGAAAAGTTACTGTGCTTGCTAGTACTACTATTGCTGATTTAAGGGACATAGTCGAAGACTTGGTAATGACCGGCGAAGTTGAACTGAACGGCTCTTCAGCGAATACATTGAGTGATGCGCTGAAAGTAGCTGCGAGGAAAGACGAAGAGTCCTATTCTCGGCTTATTAACGCATTTGGAGCGGCAGAAATATCAGGCACTATCGCTGTGGAATCGCCTAACGGGCAAGCTGTTCAGCCATGTGCAGGCGTGACGATATTAATTGAGGATTTTGGAAATATTGTTACCAGATATAAAACCAAAACAGATTCAAACGGTAAATTTTCTGCCCGAGTGCAGCGTGCTGGAAACTATATTATTGGTGCTATGAACGATGGCGCCACATGCACTGGAGGAAGCCAATGGTGGGCCAGTCCAAGCGGGGTTGTAAAGCAACTGAGTGCAGCGAAGGTAACTGTAGGTGCTAATCAAATAGTAACTAAGGATTTCATACTGCCAGTAGGTGGAAGAATTCAAGGAACAGTGAAAGCCAAAAACAATGGCTTACCCATCGCGGGCGTCACAATGAAAGTTAAAGATTTTTTAAATACACAAACTGTCGCAAAAAAGAAAACAAACATTGACGGAAGCTATATTATCAACCTTGCACCCGGTAACTATTTTTTAATGGCTGAAAATAAAACAACGCAGCCTTATGCCACTGAAGCATACAGCCAAAATAATGGCGCCAGCTTTTCGGAGGCTGAACTGCTAACCGTGGACCCTGGGATTCCCAGAACTATTGACTTCACTCTGGAAGCAGGAAAGATGGTTAGTGGTTTAGTGTCAGACCCAGTTGCCGGTCCTATTTCCGGGATGCATGTCCGCTTTGATGATTCAGACGAAAAAGAGCATGCAGATGTGATTCGGACTGATTTGCAAGGTAATTATCGAATTTGGCTTATGCCAGATTTCTATCGGGTACTTGCCAGGGGACAAATGAAAGAAGTTGACTTAACAAGCACCAACAAAACAGCTGACTTTTCTGACGCGGTAGGCGAAATCAAAATGGTGATTCAGGATCAGGCAGGTAAACCTATTGGGGGAGCCAAGCCTAGGTTTAGATCCAAGGTAAACTTTGATATTCTTAGCAAAGAAGCCAGTAATGGGGATGGATCCGCATCGCTTTACTCGACGCTTGCAAATATGGACAATAATTTACTTGAAGTTAAAATTGACGATGGAGGATTTATTGGTTCATCCATCTACATCGGGAAAACACGGCTTATCGATGGTGACCCAATTCCAGTAATGCTCGGCGGGGTCACTAACCTTGGTACGGTAACGCTCCCAGCTGGCGGCGTTCTAACAGGCAAGGTTACCGTTGGCGGGATCCCCCCTAAAGTCGTTGTGAAAATTCAAGTACGTAACGGTGGTAAAGGTAGTGGCAATCGGTTTACCACCACGCGGACAATGTCGGATGGAACGTATTCCATTAGTTTGCCTGCTGGGACGTATACTCGAGTATGTGCATTTACTGGTAGTTCGGCGTCCATATGTCCCAGCAGCGGATCATCGGGGTCTGGTGGTGGATCCGGATATGCATATATTGATAACGTAGCAATCACCGCTAACGAAACTAAACCTGTAAGTTTTGCATTGCCGTAGTTTTGCCATGTGTTGGCGACATTCCATACAAAATTTTTACCTATTCCCCACCAGTTTGTATTTCAAACGCAAGGGGGTAAGCCGATTAGTAAGTAAAGCCTAGGCAGAGACAAGCTGACCTACTCAGCGAAAGGGGGTCTATACCAATCGTAGTTGGAATTCTGGGGCACTCAGACCCGAGGCACGATTTGTAAGGTACTTACCAGCTTCCGTAATGGCTTACCACCCCGTACCAAAGCGACCCGACTTCAAGGCCCATGCTGGTTTGCCCGGCTTTTGCGGTGGTGTTCAGGGCAAAGCATTAACTTTCCATTTGTTTCGGAACTTCAAAATCAACGCGAGTTACGAAGTTTCAAAAAAATAAATGGCGATGATTTTTTAAGTGTTGGGCCTAGGGTTACCTCGGCATACGATTCGACATCTGCCCCCTATGAAATAACCCCGTTTTATACGTCCAAAAGCACGCGGATGCGTTTAGTAGTCAATTACTTCATTCCAAGCACATCAATCTTGTTATCGGCGGGGTATGACTCTGGCAGCGACGCAGAGAAAATCACAGTCAACGCGTCAAAATTTTTTGGCCTGTCTACATTTTGGCGGCTGAGTAGTCAATCTACGGTCTACCTATTAATGGGTGCTTGGGATCAGCAAGATGTCACAGAACGTCCATGCATGGACTCTTATGATAGGGAGTATTTGTGCGCTAACTTGACCGCCTGGTCGGATCATGTGCCGCTAGATTCAGCTCAATTTAATTTCATTCAATTGAAGTACGAACTAAGGTTTTGATAAGCATGACAACATGCTAGAACGCGATGTCACTGGAAGTTCCATCGTCTGAAGTCGAATGATTTAGCCGCATTAGAGACGGTCTTTTTTGGTTACCCAGCGCATGACCGAATTATTGTTGTTGGCACACATGCCAATGGAGTTAGGTCCGCCTTTTCCTTAACCCCAAACCCATCACTGTCGCCACCACCAGCAGTGCGCCCAGGAGCTGTATCCAAGAAATTTTTTGGTCTAGTAAGGCCCAAGCCATCACCAAGGCGAAGACCGGCTCTACGTTCATGATGGCAGAATTACCGACCACGCCCAAGCGCGGCAGCACGGTGAACATAATGGTGAACCCGGTTCCGTATAAAAACGTGAGCAGGCCTAGGCCAATCCAGCCGGCGTCTGCTGTGGGCCAGTGCATGCCACCATTAATCTCTGCGCCTAGCGATGCCAACACGCCTACGGTCAGCATGGTGGTGAAGGTGCGTAACCGGCCATCGAGTTCACTGGCCTCGTGTTGGGTCAGGACCAGCGCCAGACCAAAAAATGCTGATGCCGCAAACGCGAAAGCCACACCCACGCCAATCTCCTGCCAGTGCGCCACTGCGCCCATACCCGAGATCGCGCCCGATACGTCCAACGCCAGCGACAGCCCCAAAAGCAAAAACGGGATGGCCACCAGCAGCGCGCGTTCGGGCCGATGGCCATAGAGCGCACGCGCCCATAAAGCGGTGCTCAAGGGGTAGGTGTTAAAGGCCAGCAATGCCAAAGCCACGGGCAGGCGCGCCACCGAGGAATAAAGGCAAATACTTTGGGCGGTAATCACCAGCCCGATAGCGGGTAGCAATAGTCGCTGCCTTAGGCTAAAGGCCCAGGGCACCCGCGCACGCCACAAAATCAAAGCCAATACGACGGCTGTGACGCCGCTGCGGCAGCTCACCGCTGTCAACACGTCCACGCCGTTATTAAAGGCAAAACGCGCGGCCACATGGTTGGCGCCCATCATCAATGCGATCAGGAGCAGGGTGGCGAAGGCAGCGCCCGAAAGCGCCTTGGTAT
The DNA here is from genome assembly GCA_040400635.1 of Rhodoferax sp. Lineage (GTDB taxonomy): Bacteria > Pseudomonadota > Gammaproteobacteria > Burkholderiales > Burkholderiaceae_C > Allorhodoferax. Next base: position 26,177 of record JBBAPY010000003.1, on the reverse strand, counting down.
CTTGCATCTCAGTAGCCCATGCCTGAAGGCTTGTGCGGCGCAGTCTTGCCTTTGAAACGCGCGGCAAGCCCACGGGTGTGTTGCATCAACAAGTTCGTATCCAAGCCCACACAAATAAACAAAACGCCCAGCTCCAGGTAGCGGCGGGCCAGGGCTTCGTTCGTGGTCAAGATGCCAGGCGCCTTGCCGGCACGCAGGATGCGGGCGATGGCGTCTTCAATTCGGGCGAGCACCTGTGGGTGTTCAGTTTGGCCGGGAAAGCCCAGCGAGGCAGACAAATCGGCCGGGCCAATAAACACACCGTCAATACCTGGCCTGGCGCAAATAGCCTCTATTTGTTCTAGGCCAAGCGCGGTTTCCACTTGCACCAGCACACAGACCTGGGCATTGGCCTCTTGCGCGTAGTTGGCAATATGGCCCCAGCGCGAAGCACGGGCGCCGGCCATGCCGCGCACGCCGCCCTGGCCGTCGGCCTGCGGGTAGCGGGCCGCTTGCACCATGGCGCGGGCTTGCGCTGCGCTTTCCACCATAGGTACCAACAAAGTTTGTACCCCCAGGTCGAGGTACTGCTTGACCAGCACCGGGTCGCCCACCGGCAGGCGCGCCAGCACCTGGTTGCCGGGCACCCCAGCAATGGTCTGGGCCTGGGCCAAGATCGAGGGCAGGGTATTGGGCGCATGTTCGCCGTCGATCAGCAGCCAGTCAAAGCCGGCCCAGGCACATATCTCGGCGCTCAAGGGGTTGGACAGGCCCAGCCATAGGCCGATTTGGGCTTGCTGCGCGACGAGTTTTTGCTTGAACAGATTGGGGGGCGTGTGCATGGCTTGGGGACGTCCGTGTGCGGGAGGGCTGGTGGAGCAGCAGGAGCTCAATTGTGTACCGAGTCGCCAAGCTGTCCAGGACTTGGTGAGACCTTATTTATTTTAAGCTTGAACAATTGAGGCTGGAAATACTATATGCTCCGGCTGCAACCCTGCAACAGGAGTTTTGATGAAAATCGTTTGCATAGGCGGTGGGCCTTCTGGCCTGTACTTTGCGCTACTCATGAAAAAGCTCGGCGCGCACCACGACATTACTGTGGTCGAGCGCAACAAGCCTTATGACACTTTCGGCTGGGGCGTAGTTTTTTCCGACCAGACCATGGGCTATATGCAGCAATGGGACCGCGAATCGGCCGCCGAAATCAAGCAGGCCTTTAACCACTGGGACGACATCGAGCTGCATTTCAAAGGCCGCGTCATTAGCTCGGGCGGCCACGGCTTTGTCGGCATAGGTCGTAAAAAACTACTCAATATTTTGCAAGCGCGTTGCGAGGCGCTGGGCGTCAAGCTCTTGTTCGAGCAAGACGCCGATTCGGACCTGGACTTTCCCGATGCCGACCTCATCATCGCCAGCGACGGCTTTAACTCGAAGGTACGCTCGCGCCTTCCCGAGGTTTTCCAGCCCGATATAGTCACCCGGCCCAACCGCTATATCTGGTTGGGCACCCGCAAGCTCTACGACGCCTTCACCTTTTTGTTCGAAAAAACCGAACACGGCTGGTTGCAAGCGCATATCTACAAATTTGACAAAGACACCTCTACGTTTATTGTGGAGTGCCCGGAAGAAGTCTGGAAGGCGCACGGTCTGGACCAAGCCGACCAGGACCAGTCCATCGCCTTTTGCGAGAAGGTTTTTGCCGCTAATTTGCAAGGCGAAAAGCTGATGACCAACGCGCGCCACTTACGCGGCTCGGCCTGGCTCAATTTTCAGCGCATCACCTGCAAACAATGGTCGCATTTCAACGGCAAAAGCCATGTGGTCTTGATGGGCGACGCCGTCCATACGGCACACTTTGCCATTGGCTCAGGCACCAAACTGGCCTTGGAAGACGCCATTGAATTGGTGCGCCAGTTCACCCAGCACGGTGATACGCCGGTACATATTCCGCAAGTGCTGGCGCATTACCAAAAGCTGCGCGCCGTGGATGTGATCCGCCTGCAAAACGCAGCCTGGAACGCTATGGAATGGTTCGAGGTCTGCGGCCAGCGCTATTGCGACCAGCTCGAGCCCGAGCAGTTCATGTATTCCATGCTCACGCGCAGCCAGCGCATCAGCCACGAGAACTTGCGCTTGCGTGATGCGGGCTGGCTAGAGGGCTATGAACGCTGGTTTGCCGCGCGTGCCGACGCAGACGACGGGCGTCCGCCTATGTTTACGCCTTTTACGCTGCGCTCTGTCACCCTGAAAAACCGGGTGGTGGTATCGCCCATGGCGCAGTACCAATGCGTCGATGGGCGGGTGGCCGATTACCACCTGGTGCACCTTGGCGCTCGCGCCATGGGCGGCGCGGCCATGGTGATGGCCGAGATGACCTGCACCAGCCCGGATGCGCGCATCACCCCCGGCTGCCCCGGCTTGTGGAACGACCAGCAAATGCAGGACTGGCGCCGCATTGTCGATTGGGTGCATAGCCAGACCGATGCCAAGATCGCGCTGCAAATCGGCCATGCCGGTGCCAAGGCCTCTACCTGCGTGCCCTGGCAGGGCGCGGGCATGGACCAGCCCTTGCCCGAGGGCAATTGGCCGCTGCTGGCCGCTTCTGCCCGGCCCTATCTGGACGAAGGCCCGGTGCCGCGCGCCATGGACCGCGCAGACATGGACAGGGTCAAAGCCGACTTTGTAGCGGCCACTTTACGCGCTGTACAAGCCGGTTTTGACTGGCTGGAATTGCACTGCGCGCACGGTTATTTACTCTCGGGCTTTATCTCGCCTTTGACCAATCTGCGCACCGACGCATATGGCGGCGCGCTGGCCAATCGTTTGCGCTACCCACTCGAAGTTTTTGAAGCCGTGCGCGCTGCGTGGCCGCAGCACCTGCCTATGTCGGTGCGCATTTCGGCGCATGACTGGGTGGAGGGCGGCATTAGCCCGGCGGACGCGGTGCAGATTGCGCAGGCCTTCAAAGCGGCGGGCGCGGACATGATCGACTGCTCCAGCGGCCAGGTCAGCCCGCACCAAAAGCCCACCTATGGCCGCATGTACCAAACCCCGTTTGCCGACCGCATCCGCCAAGAGGCGCGCATTGCCACTATGGCCGTAGGTGCCATTAGCGAAGCCGACCATGTCAATAGCGTGATCGCTGCGGGCCGTGCCGATTTGTGCGCGGTGGCAAGACCCCATTTGGCTAATCCGGCATGGACGCTGACCGAAGCGGCACGGATTGGCTACACCGGCCTTTCCTGGCCGCAGTCTTATGTGTCTGGCAAGCCTCAACTCGAAGCCGGTTTTGCCCGCGAACGCGCCCTGCAAGCCCAAGCCCAAGGCGCCGCCAGCGAGGAGCGCGCCTCGTGAACGCGCGCCAGAACACCGACATGGAGCAGCGCGCGCATGCGGACCACCACGCGTCCCTGCGCCTATGGTTGCGTCTGCTTTCGTGCACTACACGCATCGAAGACACCATACGCCAACGCCTGCGCGAGCAGTTTGGCATCACGTTGCCGCGCTTTGACCTCATGGCCCAACTCGAACGCGAGCCCGAGGGCCTGGCCATGGGTGAAGTCTCGCGCCGCATGATGGTGACCGGCGGTAACGTCACCAGCATCGTGGACCAACTCGAGCGCGAGCAGTTGGTGCAGCGCCTGGCGGTGCCAGGTGACCGGCGCTCCTACCGCCTGACGCTCACTGATGCCGGTCACAGCACCTTCGCCACCATGGCCCACGCGCACCAAGCCTGGGTGCGCGAACTTTTGTCGCCCCTTTCCTCTAAAGAGCAAAGCCAACTAGCCGCCCTGTTGGGCACCCTGAAAAACATCACCCCCCGCACCACGCGCAGCAGCCCCCGCAAGGAGAAACCATGAGCTCAAAATACCTGCCCGGTCAGCCCCAGCAACTGCCCGGCCACAACCATGCGCTGCAAAACTACCAGGCACAGCATTTCAAGTTCAGCGTGCAAGACCATGTGGCCACCATCAGCCTGAACCGGCCCGAACGCAAAAACCCGCTGTCCTTTGATTCGTATGCTGAATTGCGCGATCTGTTTCGCGCCCTGGTCTATGCGCCCGATGTGCATGCGGTGGTGCTGAGCGGGGAGGGCGGCAACTTTTGCTCGGGTGGGGATGTGCATGAAATCATCGGCCCACTCACCAAATTAGATATGCCCGGCTTGCTGACCTTTACCCGCATGACGGGTGACCTGGTCAAAGCCATGCGCGCTTGCCCGCAACCCATCGTCGCGGCGATAGACGGCATTTGCGCAGGTGCAGGCGCCTTGCTGGCACTGGCCTCCGACATGCGCTTTGGCACGGCGCGCAGCAAAACCTATTTTTTGTTCAATAAGGTGGGCCTGGCCGGTTGCGATATGGGCGCTTGCGCGCTGCTGCCGCGCATGATCGGTCAGGGCCGGGCCAGCGAATTACTGTTCACCGGGCGCGGCCTGGGCGGCGAAGAGGCCGAGCGCTGGGGCTTTTGCAACCGCGTGTGCACCCCCGAAGAACTGCATGCGCAAGCCCAGGCCATGGCCGCGCAACTGGCCAGCGGCCCGACCTTTGCCAACGGCATGACGAAAAAAATGTTGCAGCAGGAATGGAATATGGGTGTCGACGAAGCCATCGAGGCCGAAGCCCAGGCCCAGGCCATTTGCATGGCCACCAATGATTTCCACCGGGCCTACCACGCCTTTGTAGCCAAGCAAACGCCGGTGTTTGAAGGGGACTGATATGGACGCCAAGCCGCACAACCAAATGCACTGGCCTTTTTTCGAGGACAGCCACCGCAGTTTCAAAGCCGGGCTGGATACGTGGTGCCAGGCCCATCTGCAAGACGCCACGCACGACGAAAGCCGCGCAGCCGTCGATGCCCGTTGCATCGCCTTGGTAGGCCGCATGGGGCAGGGCGGCTGGTTGGCACATGCCGTCGCTGGTAGCGCACACGGCGGCGCTGCCGAAAACATCGATACGCGCCGCCTGTGCCTGTTGCGCGAAACCCTGGCCTACCACGAAGGTCTGGCCGACTTTGCCTTCGCCATGCAGGGCCTGGGCAGCGGTGCCATCAGCCTCATGGGGACGCCAGCGCAACAAGCCAAATACCTGCCCAGCGTGGTGCGCGGGAACAGTTTGGCCGCGTTTGCACTGAGCGAGCCCGATGCGGGCTCTGACGTGGCTGCTATGCAATGCAGCGCTACTGCGGTGGACGGTGGCTACGAACTCACTGGCCGCAAGACCTGGATTTCCAATGGCGGCATCGCCGCTTTTTATGTGGTGTTTGCCCGCACTGGCGAGGCGCCGGGCGCGCGCGGCATTTCTGCGTTTATCGTGGACGCCGACACACCCGGCTTAGTGATTGAAGAGCGCATCGATGTGATGGCGCCGCACCCTTTGGCCACCCTGCGCTTTGACGCCGTGCGCCTGCCCGAAAGCGCGCGCATTGGTAAAGCCGGTGAGGGTTTCAAAGTGGCGATGGCAACCCTCGATGTGTTTCGCACCTCGGTCGCTGCAGCTTCGCTGGGCTTTGCCCGCCGGGCCTTGCATGCATCCCTGGACTGGGCACGCCAGCGCAAGATGTTTGGCCAAAGCCTGGCAGATTTTCAAATCACCCAATGCAAGCTGGCTGATATGGCAACGCTGCTGGACGCTGCCGCCTTGTTGACCTACCGCGCTGCCTGGCTGCGCGACCAAGGCCAGCGCGTCACCCGCGAAGCAGCCATGGCCAAGATGAACGCTACCGAAAGCGCACAAACCATTATCGATATGGCAGTGCAAATGCACGGCGGCATGGGCTTGAAAAAAGGCAGCATCGTCGAATCTTTGTACCGCGAGATTCGCGCCTTGCGCATCTACGAAGGTGCCACCGAAGTACAGCAGCTCATCATTGGCCGCGACCTGATCAAGGGGTAATCCGCATGCAAGACTGGAATGTTTTAGCGCCCAGCAGCCATACCGATACCTTTGCCCGTGACCACTTACCGCCGCAGAATGAATGGCCTTTGTTCCTGGCAGAGCTACCCGAGTTGCAGTACCCCGCCATCCTCAATTGCGGCGCTGAATTGGTGGACCGCCATGTAGCACAAGGCAGGGGCGACCGCATCGCCATTCGCGGCATGGCGCCAGGGCCTGCGGGTCCGGTGGAAATCGCCTGGACCTACGCCCAGCTGAGCGAGCACTGCCACCGCATCGCGCAAGTGCTGACCCAAGACATGGGCCTGGTGCCGGGCAATCGGCTTTTGCTGCGCGGCGCCAACACGCCGATGATGGCCGCCTGCTTCATGGCCGCACTGCAGGCTGGTTTGGTGGTTGTGCCCACCATGCCCATGCTGCGCGCCACCGAGTTGTCCACCATCATCGCCAAAGCCCAGGTCAGCGCCGCTTTGTGCGACGCCGCGCTTTTGGAGGAATTGCAGTTTTGTCAAACTCCGGGCCATGCGCAATACCAGCCGCTGTTACAGCAGGTGCTTGCGTTTCGCAGCGACGCTGCGGACGGCTTGGAAGCGCGCATGCAAACCCATGGCAGCGATTGGACGCCACACCCCACCAGCCGCGACGATGTGTGTTTGATCGCCTTTACCAGCGGCACCACCGGTAAGCCCAAAGGCACCATGCATTTCCACCGCGATGTACTGGCCATGTGCGACTTGTTTCCACGCCACGTGTTGCAGATGGACGCCAACGACGTGGTCTGCGGTACGCCGCCAGTGGCTTTTACCTTTGGGCTGGGCGGTTTGCTGGCTTTCCCCTTGCGTTTTGGTGCCAGTACCGTGCTGCTGGAGCGCCACACCCCCGAGACGCTGTTGCAGACCATCGCCAAATACCGCGCCACCCAGTGCTACACCGCGCCGACTATGTACCGGCAAATGGCGGTGCTAGCGGTGGAGCATGATCTAGCTAGCCTGCGACATCCGGTCAGCGCCGGTGAGGCCTTGCCCGATGCCACGCGCCAGGCCTGGAAACAGGCTACCGGGCTGCAAATTACCGACGGTATTGGCGGCACCGAAGTCATTCATATCTACATCGCCAGCGCCGGCGACCAAGTGCGCGAGGGCAGTATCGGCAAAGTAGTGCCAGGCTATGAGGCGCGGGTGGTTGATGCACAGATGCAGCCGGTGCCGCCGGGCACCCCGGGTCGACTGGCAGTGCGCGGCGCCACGGGTTGCCGCTACTTAGATGACCCGCGCCAGCGCGACTATGTGGTGGACGGTTGGAACCTTCCCGGCGATACTTTTGTCATGGACGCCGATGGCTACTTCAGCTACTGCGCGCGCAATGACGACATGATTATTTCGGCCGGGTACAACATCGCAGGGCCTGAGGTGGAAAGCGCCTTGCTGCTGCATGCGGCGGTGCTTGAATGCGCGGTGGTGGGCATGCCAGACGCTGAGCGGGGCCAGATTGTGCAGGCCTTTATCGTGCTCAAACCGGGGCACAGCAGCGATACGGCCATGGCCGTAGCACTGCAAGAGCATGTCAAGCACAGCATTGCGCCCTTCAAATATCCGCGCAAAGTAGAGTTTGTACCGTCGCTTCCGCGCACCGAAACCGGCAAATTGCAGCGTTTCAAGCTGCGTCAATTCCAAATCTAGGACACCCCATGTTTCAAACCTTGCAACCGCCCGGTTGGGCTCCGGCCAAAGGCTATTCCAACGGCCTGGTAGCCAGTGGGCGTACGGTATTTTTGGCGGGCATGATCGGCTGGAACGGCCAGTGCCAATTTGAAAGCGATGACTTTGTAGACCAATGCCGCCAGGCCTTGCAAAACATTGTGGATACCCTGGCCTGCGCCCAGGCCGGACCGCAGCATGTGGTGCGCATGACCTGGTATATCACCGACAAGCAGGAGTATCTGCGCCGCGCTCGCGAGCTGGGCTGGGTGTACCAGGAAGTCATCGGTCGCCATTACCCCGTGATGACTTTGGTGCAAGTTACCGCCCTGCTGGAAGACCGCGCCCAAGTGGAAATTGAAGCGACCGCCGTACTGCCGAACTAAGCAACTGCGCCACGGCTGGGGCGCTACCATAGGCATTTACCATGACTGCATAAAAGGTAATTACGCTATGTCGGACAACAATTTGCGCACCTCTTTCCGTTTTTTCCATCGCTTGCGCGTGCGTTGGGCTGAAGTGGATTTGCAAAAAATCGTCTTCAACCCGCATTACCTGATGTATGTGGACACCGCCCTGGCCGACTACTGGCGCGCGCTGGCTTTGCCGTATGAACAAAGCTTGCACGCCATGGGCGGCGATTTGTTTGTGCGCAAATCGACGCTCGAGTTTCATGCCTCTGCCGTCTATGACGACGTGCTCGACGTCGGCTTGCGCTGCGCGCGCATTGGCAACAGCTCTCTGACACTGGTGAGCGGCATCTTTCGGGGCGAGCAACTATTGGTTGGCGCCGAGTTGGTTTATGTGTTTGCCGACCCGGTCGCCAAAGTGTCGCTGCCCGTGCCCCAGGTCTTGCGCGACTTGCTGACGCAGTTTGAGCAAGGCCAATCGCCGGTGCGCGCCGTACTGGGCGATTGGCACAGTCTGCATGAAGCGGTATGCGGTTTGCGCCCTGCCGAGCCGCAGGATGCGAAGGCGCGGCACTGCGTGCTCTATAACGCCATGCACGAGGCGGTGGCTTGCGGGCGTTGTGTACCGGGTCCGCAGGCGCAGGTCGACGGCCTATTCGTCAGTCCTTTGCTGCGCGGCGCGGGTTGGGCAAGCGTGGTGCGCCAGCATTTAATGGCGGCTACCGCCTGAGTAAGCCCAGAAGGCTTAAATGTCTTCCAGCAAAGGGTAATGCAGGGCCAACAACCGCAGCGCGGGGCCATCGAGGCTGCCGGCGTGCAGCACCCCGGTCTCAGCTGCTTGGGTTTGCAGACTGGCGATGCACAGCCAGCGGCCATCGGGGCCATAAGCGTTTTGCACCACCGTGCCGCAGGATTGTTCTGCATCCAATGCCGAAAATAATTCTTGTCCGGCTGCTAGTACTGGGCTTGCACCTAGCGGCCAGGCATCCACCGTAGACAAGATGTAAGCGCGCCTTTTGAGCGTGCCCCGGAACTGGCTGCGCGCCACCACCTCCTGGCCGGGGTAGCAACCTTTTTTAAAGTTCACGCCACCCACGGATTCGTAGTTCAGCATCTGCGGCACAAAAGCTTCGAACACGGGCGCGCTGAGGGTGGCAATGCCGGAGAGCACTTCGCCCAAAGCCCAGTCGGCAGCGTTGTTTTGCTGGGCGTGTGGTGGCGCGCTGTTGGCGGCGCCTATCCAAAGTTGACGCTGGGTTTGCAAGGCGGGGTACAGGTTGACGATATGGACGCCATCGACTTGGGCAGCGGCCCAGGCGGCGCTGTCTGGCAAGGCAACACAGGCCGAGCCCGTCAGGCCCCACAGGGCATATGCGTCACTGGCATCGTGCAGCTTGACTTTGGCGCGCAGCACAAACATGGACAAGCGCTTAAGCGTGGGGGCCAGAAGGTCGCGGCTGCAAATAAGCAGCAGCTGTTCGGGCTGGCCGCGTAAGCCAATAAAGCTGGCCTGCATACGGCCCTTGGCGCTGCAAAAAGCCGCCAGGCGCGCATGCTGCGCGTCCAGCAGCAGAAAGTCGTTGGTCAGTTGGTTATGGATAAAACTGGCTGCGTCTGGGCCATTCAGGGCGATGACGCCCAGATGGTCTAGTGGCGCGGCGCCTGAGGGCAGAGCGTATTGACTAGTGGGTGACGCAGCAGATTGGGGCAGGGCAGATGGGGCAGGCAACATAGGCGCAATTATGCGTGCCATCGTCTTACCCGCGCACCCAGGTGGGCTATGGCGCAGCCTTGCCGCTTGCGCTTTGGCTGCGCTTTGAGGGCCTAGTCCACGATCAGGCTACAGCGGGCCTTAATTTTTAGAAAGGCTGCACGCTCATTGCACAGTTTGACCGCCAGGCGGGCGCCCTGGGCCGATGAGCGCACATAGATGGAACAGCTCAAAGCCATTTTCAAACCGTCGGTACGGCTATCAAAACCGGCTGCACAATGGCCGTACTGACCCAAACCGGGCTGCTCGCGGGCATACAGCTCTTGCAAAGCGCCCGGTAGTTGGGACGGCGAGACAGTGGGAAATTCCTCGGCGCTCGCCGCCATAGGCTGGGCCACCCAGCACAGACAAGCGGTCAGCAGCGCCAGACCTGGGCGCAGCGCGGAAAAAAACGTTGGCGTCGCTATGCTCACCCTATCGACACACGTGCGTAGTGGGGCCTGAAGCGGACTGGGTACTGGGGTGAGTGACCTACGGTACATGGCGCTTACCTAGTTGGATGAGGGCCCCAGACCGATAGGCGCCGGAGCATGCATAGTAATACGGGTGAACAAGCGGTCGTACAAAGGCTCGCGCGGGTATTTGCCGGTCAGCGGATTGCCTTGCACCGAAAAAGCGCTGTTCAGCACCTTCCAATCGCCATCGTCCAACACCTGCAGAGCTTGGGCGATCACCACGGTTTCTTCCAACTGCATGTGTTGCAAGTAAAAATCCACATAGGCTTTGAGCGCCAATTCGAAACGTTCCCGGCGCGAATCGCCGAGCAACTCCCAGGCTAATAAAAAGTGCTGCATTTCGCGTACTTTGGATTCGGCCACCGCATGCTCATGGTTGAGCTGGCCCACCACTTCACGTGCGGCAGTAGAGCGCGCTGCCACCGAGGGGAAGAGCAACTCACTTTCTTTGGTGTGGTGCAAACGCTCAGGAAACTCGTCCATGTAAAACAACATGGCACGCATCACGTCAAAAAAGCGTTCCGGTTGGTCTTGCGGTCCGCGCTGCACCATCATCACGCTGGAACGCAGCATGGCCGCCAGCGAGGCGTGTTCCTCGTGGATGATGCGAATACTGGCGTGCGTAGGTTTAGCTAGGGTTTGTGGCATGCGCCGCACTGTCGCATGGACGGCCCCCAGCGGGCTTGACCTAAATCAAGAGCACTCTTTCAGCCGCAACTGCCCAGCCAGCCGCAAGCGGCGCAATGTTCGCAGCCATCTTTTTTGACGACGGCGCGGGCGCCGCATTCAGGGCATTTTTTGCCACCCAGAGTATGCGGACGGATGCCTGCGTCCGCCTTGGGCGAATGCTTGTCCTGTGTCTGCCCGTCCAGGCGCATAGCAATAATGTTTTCGATGGCAAAGGCAATGGCTGCGACTTCCGAGTCATGCCATAGCGGCACGTGGGCTCCATCCTCGCGCGCAAAACTGCCCAGGCGTACCGGGCCGCGGTCCCAGGCTACTTTGCGCATATCGCCCAAGGCGCGCTGCAAAAAGCCGCCGCGTGCGGCCAGCGACAGCAAGCGCATGCTGGACGTCATCCATTGCTGCGATTCACCGCTTTGACCCACGGGCATAAAAAACTCTATCGCCCGATCCACGGTGCCTTGGGGCCCGTTTATCGGCAAAAACGAGACCACCAGGTACAAAGTCTTGTGGCCCTCCTGGGTCCAGTATTCAATTTTCTCGGCGATCGCAGACAAGGCGCCTTTGGGACGGCTTTCTATAACGCTGCGCATCGGGTCGGCATGGCTGTCCGGCCTTGCGCTGGCGGCGGCTGGCGCGCTTTGCGGAATATCCAAGACCGAGCCCAGAATCGCATTAGGGCGGTAGGTGGCCAAGCCCTTAAGGCCTGCTTGCCAGGCTTGGAGGTACAAATCACGAAACTGCGCAAACGGATAGTCCACCGGTACGTTGACGGTTTTGGAAATCGCGGTGTCGATAGAGGGCTGCACGGCTTGCATCATGGCGATGTGCTCCTGCGCAGGCATCTCCAGCGCCGATACAAAGTAGTCAGGCAGGTGTTCCACATCGCCCCCCAGATGGCGGTAGAGGCGCCAAGCGTGGTCCTCCACCGCATAGTCCAGGGTACTGCCATCAGCCAGGCGTTTTTTGCGTCGGTACACCCAAGAAAACGAGGGTTCTATGCCGTTGGATGCGTTGTCCGCAAAGGCCAGGCTGACGGTACCTGTGGGCGCAATCGAGAGTAGATGGCTGTTGCGCAGGCCGTGCCTGCAGATCGCCTCTTGCAAGTGCGCCGGCAAGCGACTGGCAAAATTGTCTTCTTGAAAATACTGGCTGGCTTCAAACAGCGGGAAGGGGCCGCGCTCGGCGGCCAGTGCAATGGATGCGGCGTACGCGGCATCGCGCATCTGACGTGCAATGTCAGCTGCCATGGCCCGACCGGCCTCGCTGTCATAGCGCAGGCAGAGCATGGCCAGCGCATTACCCAGCCCGGTAAAGCCCACGCCAATACGGCGCTTGGCCATGGCCTCGGCCTGCTGTTGTGGCAGCGGCCAAAAAGTCAGGTCCAGCACATTGTCTAAGGCCCGTACTTGCAGGGCAACGGCTTGGGTAAAGGCATCGAAATCAAAGCTCGGGGTGCCCGCAAATCCGAAAGGATGGCGCACAAAACGCGGCAAGATTACCGGCCCCAGATCGCAGCAGCCATAGGGTGGCAGCGGTTGTTCGCCGCAGGGGTTGGTGGCGCAAATCGTCTCCATGGAGCGCAAATTGTTGTCGCGCGCAATCGTGTCCAAAAACAAGATGCCGGGTTCGGCGTAGTCGTAGGCCGATTGCATGACGCTGTCCCACAATTCCTGCGCTGCCAGCGTGGCATAGACCCAGAGGCCGTCGTCACGCTGAAAAGCCCCCTGGGCCATGCGTTCGTCGCCCGGCTTGGCCGCGTGCACCAACTGCCAAGGCTGCTGCGACGCAAGCGCGGCAATGAAGTCATCACTGACCGCCACCGACACATTGAAATTGTTCCAGCGCCCGGGCGTGCGTTTAGCAGTGATGAATTCGAGCACGTCCGGGTGGTCTATGCGCAGCACGGCCATTTGCGCGCCGCGCCGTGCACCGGCACTCTCCACCGTGGCGCAGGACTGGTCGAATACGTTGATATAGCTGCAGGGCCCCGAGGCCAGCGAGCCGGTGCCTTTGACATAGGCGCCGCGCGGCCGGATGCGAGAAAAGTCGTAACCCACTCCGCCACCGCGGCGCATGGTTTCGGCCGATTCGCGCAAGGCCTCGTAAATACCGGGGTAGCCCTGGGCGTCCGTGCCTTGGATGCAATCGCCCACTGGTTGCACAAAGCAATTGATCAAAGTGGCCTCAATGCCGGCCCCGGCAGAACTCATGATACGGCCGGCACCGATAGCGCCGTCCATAAGGTTGGCTAAAAACAAGGCGGTGTAGCGTTCCTGCTCGCCGGGCGCTTCCACCGAAGCCAGGGCACGGGCCACGCGCAGATAGACGTCTTGCGCGCAGCTTTCGCCGGGTTTGAGGTATTTTTCCTGCAAGACGTCGATGCTGATACTTTGGGCCGGCAATGCGCCCGGCGCCGCATCCAGGCTGAACGCGCTCATACAAACTCCCTGGTAAAGGGCTGCGGAGCAATCGCGCCAAGCAGCCATTGCATCAACTCCGCCACCGAGCGGATCTCTTTGCCAAAGGGCAGCACCCCGGCGCCACGAAAGAACAAGCCTTTTTGGGTGTCGCCTTCAAAAGCATGGCCCAGTTGCTGGTCGATGCAAAACTGGCCAACACTGGCATCCCCATCACGCAAGCCGCAATGGGCTAAGCAGTCAAAAGACATATTGCATTTCTTCTTTTGGTGTGCGGCGGCTTGCAGCTTGGGCACGATACGCAGGTATTTGTTAAGCCAGGGCGTGCGCACTGCGCGCGCGGGCAGGCCCGACACGCTCATGAACTCCACAATGTCTTTGGACTGGGCATTGGCCAGCACCTGCTTAAAGGCATCGGCAGCATCGCATTCGCGTGTTACCGCAAATGCAGTACCGAGTTGCACCGCAGAGGCCCCCAGGCCCTGCAGGCGAAGAATGTCATCCCGGCTGGAGATGCCACCTGCCGCAATCAGCGGAATTTTTCCTTCCAGGCCAGCGCTTTTGAAATATTCCAGCACCTGCGGGATGGCCACATCAAAATCAAAGCGCCTGTCCTGCAAATCGGCCACCTTGGCCGCGCCCAGGTGGCCGCCGGCCAAACGCGGGTGTTCGATCACGACCGCATCGGGCAATCGGCCCCGCTTTTCCCATTTGCGCACTACCAGTTGCACGCCGCGTGCGTCCGACAGTATCGGTATCAAAGCAGTGCCCGGAAAGTCCCGCGCCAAATCAGGCAGGTCTAAGGGAAGCCCTGCGCCCACTACCAGCGCGTCAGCGCCGCTCTCCAAGGCTTGCTGTACTAAACCGCTGTATTGGCTCAGGGCCTTCATGATGTTGACGGCGACAGCGCCGCGCCCACCCGATAATTGTTTAGCGCGGCGGATCTCGCGGTCCAGGCCCACCAAATTAGCTGCCTCAATGATTTGTCGGGCGTCGGGCTCTTTGTCTAAGTGGCCCGTCTGCGCCATCAGGTCCGGGTGCAAGCGGCGCAAGTCTACGGAAGACACCGTACCCAGCGCACCCGTCGCAGCCACTGCACCGGCCAGGCCACCCGCCGAAATGCCGACCCCCATACCGCCTTGCACCACGGGTAGGAGCGAACGCCCCGCTAAGCGCCAGTTCGTCAGCCCAGAAGCTCCACCCATGGCGGCCAAATCGACCGCCTTCACCGCATTGCCGCACACACCACTGTCCATCATGTCGTTTTCCCATAGGACGAAAGCCCTTGGTCTGCAAGACTAGTCCTTCTTGGACCTTAATTGGACGGCGTAGCCCACTGTTTGCACGATATGCGCAGGGCGCTTGATCCTTGTCAAGTTCTAAGGCCGCAGCGCATCCTTTATCATCGAATGATTCATAGCTCTTTGGTGTTTGCAGCGTGCGTTTTTCCTTTTTCCACTGGTTCGGCGCACTGCTGCTGATACTTTTGCTTGCGGGCGGCGCCGGGGCGTGGTGGCTTTGGGTACCAAGCACCTTGCCACAGCAGGTGGCCGAGGTTTCGATCGAGCCCGGAACCAGCCCGAAAGAGGTCGCGGCCGCGGTGGCGCGCAGCGGCATACCGGTCAATGCCAGCTTGCTCTATTTTTGGTTCCGGCTATCGGGCCAGTCCCGTCAGATCCGTGCAGGCAGTTATGAATGGAGCGGTCAGGTCAGCCCCTGGCAGATTTTGCAAAAACTGGTACGTGGCGACGCCACGTCCGGCAGTGTGACGCTGGTGGAAGGTTGGAATATCCGCCAAGTGCGCGAGGCCTTGCGCAAAGCCGATCACCTAAAGCCCGACACGGCCCAACTCAGCGACGCCCAACTTATGCAAGCGCTGGAGCGACCGGGTGTGCACCCAGAAGGGCGCTTTTTTCCAGACACCTATACCTATTCCAAAGGCTCCAGCGATACGGCGGTATTGCGCCGCGCACTGCGTGCGATGGACGGTCGCCTGGCCACTGCCTGGGCGCAGCGCAACTCTAAAATCCCTTTGCAAACGCCCGAGCAGGCTTTGATTCTGGCTAGCATCATTGAAAAAGAAACCGGAAAAATAAGCGACCAGCCGGAAATTTCTGCGGTATTTCATAACCGCTTGATTTTGGGCATGCGCCTGCAGACCGACCCGACCGTGATTTATGGCATGGGCACGCGCTTTGAAGGCAATATTCGCAAATCCGATCTAACAACGGACACGCCCTACAACACCTACACGCGCGAGGGCCTTACGCCCAGCCCAATTTCTATGCCCGGCAAGGCAGCAATTGAAGCGGCATTGCATCCCGCCCCCTCCAAAGCCTTGTATTTTGTGGCGCGCGGCGACGGCAGTAGCGAATTTAGCGCGACACTGGAAGCGCACAATCGTGCAGTTAACAAATACCAGCGCGCTCCCTAAAGCCTCCGTCTCCGATTCAAAAATGCCACACCCCGCAGGACTTTTTATCAGCTTTGAAGGCATAGACGGCGCCGGCAAGTCCACGCATATTGAAGCAGTGGCGCAGGCCTTTGAATCCCAGGGTCGTAGCGTCACCCGTACCCGCGAGCCCGGCGGTACCCCGCTAGCCGAAACCTTGCGCCAGCTGGTGCTGAACGACCCGATGGACGCTTTGACCGAATCACTGCTGGTGTTTGCGGCGCGGCGCGACCATATACAAGGCGTCATCGCGCCGGCCTTGGCACAGGGCAGGGTGGTTTTGTCCGACCGTTTTACCGACGCCACGTTTGCTTACCAAGGCGCAGGCCGGGGTTTCGATCTGGGCGTATTGCAAACGCTGGAGCTGTGGGTGCAAAGCCGTAGCGATAAATCACAAGCTCTATTGCAACCCCAACTGACGATCTGGTTTGACCTGCCGCCTCAGGTCGCCGCCGCTCGGCTGTCCGGCGCGCGCGTGCCGGATAAATTTGAATCGCAACCTTTGGCCTTTTTTGAGGCGGTAGCGGGTGGCTACGCCACGCGCTGCGCACAAGACCCGCAGCGCTTTGCCCGCATCAACGCCGACCAAAGCCCCGAGGCGGTGCGCGAGCATGTGATAGCGGCTTTGCGTGCCAAGGGCTTTTTACACCGAGCGCCCGGCGCATGAACGCAGAGAACCCGGCGTGGATTGCCGAGCAAACCCGCAGCCTGTTAGCGCAGCGTGGCCACGCCTGGTTGCTGTCGGGACCGGCTGGGCTGGGGCAGTATGAACTGGCGCTGGGCTTGGTCAAGGCCTGGCTGTGCGAGCGGCCGCAGGCCGACGCTGCGTGCGGCCAGTGCGGCAGTTGCCACGCGATTGATGTGCGCACCCATGCCGACCTGTGTGTCTTGATGCCTGAGACCTGGATGCTGGACTTGGGCTGGCCGCTGTCAGAGAAAGCCCAAGCAGATTTGGACGACAAAAAGCGCAAGCCCAGCAAAGAAATACGCATCGAAGCCATGCGCGATGCGGTTGATTTTTCGCAACGCACCAGCGCACGCGGGCGTGGCAAAGCGGTGCTGGTCTATCCGGCCGAGGACATGAATGCCTTCACCGCCAACGCCTTACTCAAAACATTGGAAGAGCCGCCGGGTGATGTGCGCTTTGTGCTGGCCAGCGAAGCAGCGCACCAACTGCTGCCCACCATTCGCAGCCGCTGCCTGGTGCACACCATGGTCTGGCCTGATGCAAGCAGCAGCCTGGCCTGGCTGGGTGCACAAGGCCTGGAGCCGGCGCAAGCCGCAGTCGCGCTGAAGGCCCAGGGCGGACGCCCTCAGGCGGCGCTGCATTGGGCCCAATCGGGTCAGGACTCCGCGCACTGGGCGGCCTTGCCCCAGGCGCTGGCCCGGGGCGATCTGCAAGCCTTGCGGGATTGGACCCCACAGCAATTGGTCAGCGCGCAGCAGCAGCTGTGCCATGACTTGATGGCGCTGGCGGTGGACGGGCAGCCCCGATTTTTCAGCACAAATGACTTGCCGCGTGGTGTGCCGCTGGCCGTTTTGTCAGAATGGAGTGTGGGCTTGCAGGCGCATCGGCGCACCATGGACCACCCGTTTAACCCGGGATTGTTTATCGAAGCTTTGATGGCCCAGGCGCATGCGGCGCTTGCTCGAAGTGTCTCTTAAAACTTGTACGTGGACTAATGACCGTGTCAACCTCACCCTTTTCCACTCTGGCTGGCGAAAGCCTGCGGTCTGAATCGGTTTTGTCCGGTGGGAGCGCCCGGCCTACGGTTTTGCAGTTGCGCATGGACACGCCGCTGGACTTGTACCAAGCGTATATCTCCGTGTTTACCGAAGGCGGCTTATTTGTGCAGACCAGTCGGGATTACCAGATGGGTGAGGAACTGTACGGACTGTTGACTCTGCCCCAGGACCCCAAGCGCTACCCCTTGATCGGATATGTGGCCTGGATCACACCGGCCAATTCGCCCACCGGGCGGCCCCAGGGCGTTGGCGTGCGCTTTAGCGCTGATGCGCGTGGTGCAATTTTAAAAAATACCATCGAAACCGCCTTAGGCTCGCTTCTGGGCAGTGAGCGCACCAATTACACCGTTTGATGCAAGCCCTCCATCCGCGCTGCGCCCGATAAACTGAGACTACAAAGTGTTTACTGATTCCCACTGCCACCTGGCATTTCCCGAGCTACGCAGC
This sequence comes from Rhodoferax sp., assembly GCA_040400635.1. Classification (GTDB taxonomy): domain Bacteria; phylum Pseudomonadota; class Gammaproteobacteria; order Burkholderiales; family Burkholderiaceae_C; genus Allorhodoferax. Next base: position 8,222 of record JBBAPY010000003.1, on the reverse strand, counting down.
CAAGTGCTGGAGATCCGCGCGGCCATGGCGTTGGCCCAGGTTGAGCGCGCCTTGTGCATTTGCACCACCTTGGAAGAATTCCCCGTGGTACACAGTCTGGCCCTGGACTATGCGAATTTCTGGGCCACGGCGGGGGTGCATCCTGACAATGAGGGCGTGCGAGAGCCTAGTCTGCAAGACCTGCTTTCTTTGGGTGCCATGCCCAAAGTGCTGGCCATCGGTGAGACGGGCTTGGACTACTACCGGCTCAATGGCCGCACGGTGGCTGACATGCACTGGCAGCGCGAACGCTTTCGTGTGCATATACGCGCCGCGCGCACGCTGGGTAAACCACTGGTCATTCATACCCGCAGCGCATCACAAGACACTTTGGCCTTGCTGGACGAGGAGGGCGAAGACGGCTCATCTGGCAGCGCAGGCGGTGTTTTTCATTGCTTCACCGAAACTGCAGAGGTAGCCCGCGCCGCCTTAGAGCGCGGGTTTTACATCTCGTTTTCCGGCATAGTCACCTTCAAAACGGCCCAGGATTTGCGCGATATTGCGGCCTGGGTGCCGCTGGGCCGCTTGCTGATTGAGACCGATAGCCCTTATCTGGCTCCCGTGCCGCACCGGGGAAAAACCAACAACCCCTCCTTCGTGCCACTGGTGGCCCAGCAGATCGCCCAGGTACGCGGCTGCAGCGTGGAGGAAGTGGGCCGGGCCAGTAGCGACAATTTTTTGCGTTTGTTCAAGCCGCAAGCGCATCCTGAAACTTCATGTAGTAGCTGAGATTATTCGTATGCTTAACTTTAAGTATGTTCTATATCTTATTGTTTTTATTCTATTTTCTCAAGCCAATGCGGGTTCGTATGATGATTTTTTTGAGGCCCTGAAAACCGATGATGCGCCCCTTGTCGCCAAGTTATTGGCCCGCGGCTTTGATCCCAACACCTTAAGTTTTGATGGCCAATATCCGTTGGTGATGACAATTCGACGGCCTTCGCCCGCGGTTTTAGACCTGCTGCTACGCACCAAAGGTTTGCGCGCAGAGGTGCGCACCGCCAAAGATGAGAGCCCCCTGATGCTGGCCTCCATGGCGGGTATGGTTGAAGTCTGCAAGCGCTTAATTGCGCTGGACGCCGACGTCAATAAAACCGGTTGGACTCCTTTGCATTACGCTGCTTCAGGCGGCCACATCGAGGTGATCAAGCTGCTACTGAACCATTCCGCCTATATAGACGCTGAATCGCCCAACCAGACCACGCCCCTGATGATGGCGGCCATGTACGGCAGTTCCCAGGCTGTGGAACTCTTATTGGCCGAAGGCGCAGATGCCAGTCTGAAAAACCAAAAAGGAATGACTGCGCTGGATTTTGCGGATGCGGCGGACAAACACGCTTCAGCAAAGATTCTGGTGCGGCACCTGATTGCGCGACCCATCCCATAGCGGATAATGCTGGTTCGCCGTCTGCAATGTCGGAGTGGTCGCTGCAAATGGAGTTAACTGAGCTTGATTTGTGAGGCGCAAGCCCCTCACAGAGGAGCTTATTTAATTCATACGATGTATATTATGTTAATAAATATATTCCGTGATGGCAGCAAAAGCAGGCAGGTTTACGCAGGAACCCGTCCAGCCCTACAAATGGCCCCAGGCCATGAGCGCTTCCTGCCCTTGCAGGACCAGGTCCACCTTGGCACCCACCGGCAACAGCACCTTGGTCGGCACGTGGCCAAATGGCAAGCCGGTCACGATAGGTATAGAAACCTGGGTACGCAACCATTGCACCACGGTGTCCAGTTTGAAACCCTTATCGTGTGGCACTAATTTGTAATTGGTAAATTGGCCAAGTACCAGCGCTTTTTGCTGGCCGAGCACGCCGCTATGGAGCAATTGGGTCAACATGCGCTCGAGCCGGTACGGATGCTCGCCCACATCTTCCAGGAACAAAACGCCGCCGCGCACTTTGGGGAAATACGGCGTGCCCAGGAGCGAAACCAGTACCGACAAATTGCCGCCCCAGAGTTTGGCGCCATGAATTTCATGCTCTTTTTCCATCGCATGCCCGCGCGGCAAACGCCAGCCAACCCCTTCGCCTTGTGCAAGCAATAAATCATCAAGACAAGCTTGCATGATCTCGTCGGGTTCGGCCTCGGTACCGAAGTCGTCCAAGACGCAGGGGCCTTGCCAGGTAATCGCGCCGTTCTTGGACATCAAGCCCAGCTGCATGGCTGTGAAATCGCTAAGGCCGACAAACTGGGTGCCCTCCTCAATCGCTTTGGCCAGCGCGGCATAAGGCAAGTCCGCCATGATCCGCGTCAGCCCGTAACCGCCGCGCGAAATCATCGCCAGATCGGCACCGCTGGCCGCTGCACGGGCGATAGCGGCCAGGCGTGTTGCGTCATCACCCGCAAAGCGCAGGTAGCTGGACAGGGCATCGGCGTCGATTTCCACTTCATGGCCTAAGGCCCGCAAGCGCTTGACGCCCAGGCGAAAGGCCGCTTTGTCACGCACGGCGCTCGATGGGGAATAAATGTAAATATGGCTCATAACCAATTATGCGATGCCGGAGGGCTTTGGTCCGAATGGCGAACTGTAAGGCCTGCACAGCAAGCACAAATACGGGCCGATACTAAGACCAAGTCCTAAGGCGGGCCGGAGAAAAATTCCACGGCAGACTGCGCAATTGCCTGCCCATGCTCCTGCACAAAATGCCCGGCTTCGGGGAGCAGCATGACCTGGTCGCAGCCTCGAATCTGGCTCTGCAAAGCGCGCATCACAGGCTCGCCCAGGACCGGATCTTGCTGGCCGATGGCCATGAATGTGCGCCCCGCCCATTTGTCGCGCCAGAAATCGCGGGCTTGGCGCGAGATCGCAGCGCCCTCGCTATCCATGAACTCGGGAACCATATTGGGGAAAACGCGTAAAGCGGCGCGGTGTCCCGCATCCGGAAAAGGCGCGTTATAGGCTTGCCATTCGGACTCTGCCATATGGCTATTGCCCCTGGCAAAAAGGCGCCCCACATCGAACTCGGGGTTTTTCGCGCACCAGGCGCGCCAGCCTAGAAAGCCGGGCGACAGCGGCGCATCGCCACAGGCCAGTAGCGTGTTCATGGCCAAAAGTCCCTTATATCGATGCGGCGCGGCCATGGGTAAGGTAAGGCCCAAAATACCGCCCCAGTCCTGCACGACCAAAACTATGTTTTTTAAGTCCAAGCGCTCTACGAACTCGAGCAAAATTTGGTGGTGGAAGTCGAAATGGTGTGCGCTATCTTTCTTTAGCTTGTCGCTCTTGCCAAAGCCGATCAGGTCCGGGACCACGACCCGATGCCCTGCCCCGGTAAAGACCGGGATCATCTTGCGGTAAAGGTAGCCCCAAGCTGGGTTCCCGTGCAAACATAGATAGGTCAGCTTAGCGTCCCGGGGGCCTTCATCTAAATAATGCAGGCGCAAGCCACCCAAAGCGGGCAGGTCATGGAGGTAATTCGGCGCCCAGGGATAGTCCGGCAGATCGGCAAACCGCGCATCAGGGGTGCGCAGGCTATCTTCACGCAAAGGGCTCATATTGGCTCGCTTAGGCTTAAAAAAATCACGCAAGGGTTTGGCGCACTCCGCTTCCAGCAACCCGCCTTGTACGAGGGTGTGGTGGTTGATGGCGCCCACAGCAAATATATTCAGCGCCGAACCGGCAGCACCTACACGCACGTCGCTTGTGCCAAACACCACTCTTCGGAGTCTGGCATTGATGAGTGCGCCGCTACACATAGCACAGGGCTCAAGCGTCACATAAAGCGTGCAATCTTCCAGACGGTAATTGCCCAACGCCAGCGCTGCAGCGCGCAGCGCCATGACTTCGGCGTGGGCGGTGGGGTCACACTCTGCAATGCAGCGGTTGTGACCGCTTGAAATCAGTCGCCCGTTTTGCACCACCACCGCACCCACCGGCACCTCGCCCGCTTGTGCAGCCAAGGCCGCTTGGTCCAATGCCAGACGCATCCAATGCGCGTCATCAGGCGAGGTTTCGGCCATTGACAAAGCCCTATTGCTGGGCCCCAGTCAAGCCCATTTTGCGCATCCAGGCACCCAGTGCCTGGTCATCCGGGCCGCCTGCATCGTAAATTTCCAACATACGGGCATGCGCCTCTGGGCGATGTTGATTTACTTTAACTTTGCACTGCATGCTAATGATTTTTAATGAAAAAGCGACGATGGCGCTCAGCATCTTCGTGGTGTAATCCTCGGACAGCCCCCTCCACTGGTCGGCATAGGCGGGCTCATGGTCAGCAATGAGTTGCTTGAGCAAAGCGTCTTTGGCATCGTGCCCGTCCAGCACCTCGGCCTCGACCACACAATGCACTGCAACGTAATTCCAGGTAGGTACGCGGGCCAGGTCCGGATAGACCCTTGGCGACATATAAGCATGGGGCCCCATGAAAGTCACTACTGCCTGCGAGCGCTGCGCTAGGTATTTCCAGTGCGGATTGCCCCGTGCGCAATGGCCGAGTAGTACGCCGTGTTCAGGACCCTGCCCCGGTTGCGCTTCCCAATGTACCGGCAAGTGCGTGACAAAGGGCAGGCCCGAATCGTCCGCAGAAATCAAGCTAGCAAACGGGTGCGCCTGCATGATGTCAATCGCCACTTGCGGGTCTTTGGGGTCGAATTGGCTGGGTAGGTACATGGTGTTGTATTCAGTTCGCCGGGTTATTCCCACTCAATAGTAGCCGGAGGTTTGCTAGAAACGTCGTACGTAACACGGTTAATACCGCGCACTTCATTGATGATGCGGCCCGATACTTTTTTCAGCAAGGCGTAGGGCAACTCGGCCCAGTCGGCGGTCATGAAGTCGGTGGTTTGTACTGCGCGCAGCGCCACCACATAGTCGTAGGTGCGGCCATCGCCCATCACGCCCACGCTCTTGACGGGCAGGAACACGGCAAAAGCTTGACTAGTCAGTTCGTACCAGTTTTTGCCGCTGTCATCATCGCGAAAATTGCGTAATTCTTCGATGAATATGGCGTCGGCGCGGCGCAGCAGGTCCGCGTATTCTTCTTTGACCTCGCCCAAAATGCGTACACCCAAGCCCGGGCCGGGGAAGGGGTGGCGATAGACCATGGCAGCGGGCAGGCCCAGCGCCACGCCGAGTTCGCGGACTTCGTCTTTGAACAAATCGCGCAAGGGCTCAAGTAGTTTCAAGCCCAGTTGTTCCGGCAGGCCGCCCACATTGTGGTGGCTCTTAATCGTGACTGCTTTTTTGCTTTTGGCGCCGCCCGACTCGATCACATCCGGGTAAATCGTACCTTGGGCTAAAAAGGTGGCACCTTTCACAATGGTGCCAGCAGCGCCCTGCCCGGCTTGGAGTTTGGCGGCTTCGGCCTTAAACACATCGACAAACAAGCCGCCAATAATCTTGCGTTTAGCCTCCGGCTCGGACACGCCCGCTAACTTGCCCAAAAACAAATTAGCCGCGTCCACGCGAATCACTTTCGCGTGCAGCTTGCCTGCAAACATTTCCATGACCGCGTCGCCTTCGTTCAGGCGCAAGAGTCCGTGGTCCACGAAGACGCAGGTGAGTTGGTCGCCGATAGCCCGGTGAATCAGCGCTGCGGCCACGGAGGAATCGACGCCGCCGGACAAGCCCAAGATAACTTCTTCAGTGCCCACCTGCTCGCGGATTTTGGCGACCGCTTCCGAGATGTAGTCCCCCATGATCCAGTCGGCCTTGGTGCCGCAGATATCGAGCACAAAGCGCTCCAAAATGGCGGCGCCGCGTTTGGTGTGGGTGACTTCCGGGTGAAACTGCACGCCGTAAAACCGGCGCTCTTCGTCGGCCATGCCGGCTATAGGGCAGCTATCGGTGCTGGCCATCAGCTTGAAGCCGTGTGGCAGTTCAGTCACTTTGTCGCCATGGCTCATCCAGACTTGCAGCATGCCGTGACCCATCGGAGTGGCGTAGTCCTGTAGGCCATCGAGTAGTGCGGTATGGCCATGGGCGCGCACATCGGCATGGCCGAATTCGCGCATAGTGCCACTTTGCACCCGCCCGCCCAATTGCTGGGCCATGGTTTGCATGCCGTAGCAAATACCCAATACGGGAATGCCCAGTTCAAACACGGCTTGGGGCGCTTTGTCCGTGTCGTCTTCATAGGCGCTGGCATGGCTTCCCGAAAGGATGATGCCCTTCAAATTGCCATCCCGCGCATAGGCGCGCACCCAGTCGTCGCTCACATCACAGGGATGCACCTCACAAAACACATGCGCCTCACGCACGCGCCGGGCTATCAATTGGGTCACTTGTGAACCGAAGTCCAGTATCAATATTTTTTGGTGCGACATCAGGTCAAGCGTGTGTATCAATCGGCCCGGTAATTAGGCGCTTCTTTGGTGATCTGCACATCGTGCACATGGCTTTCGCGGATACCGGCGGCGGTAATTTCCACAAACTCCGCCTTGTTTTGCATATCGGCAATCGTGGAGCAGCCGCAGTAGCCCATGCTGGCGCGAAGTCCACCTGACATTTGGAACACGATGGAAACCATAGAGCCCTTGTAGGGCACACGGCCTTCGATGCCTTCGGGTACTAATTTATCGGCATTGGGGTTGCCGGTGCTGGACTCTTGAAAGTAGCGGTCGGCGCTGCCCTGCTGCATGGCGCCAATGCTGCCCATGCCCCGGTAGCTTTTGTAGCTGCGGCCTTGGTAGAGCACGATTTCGCCCGGCGCCTCTTCGGTGCCAGCAAACATGCCGCCCATCATCACCGAACTGGCGCCCGCCGCAATGGCTTTGGCAATATCGCCGCTGTAGCGCACTCCGCCATCGCCGATCAAGGGCACGCCAGTACCGCGCAAAGCAGTTGCCACATTATCAATAGCCATGATTTGGGGCACGCCAACGCCAGCCACAATGCGCGTAGTGCAGATCGAGCCCGGACCAATGCCGACCTTGACTGCGTCCGCTCCCGCCTCCACCAGTGCCAAGGCTGCTGCTCCGGTGGCAATATTGCCGCCTACTACGTCAACGTGTGGGTAGTTTTGTTTCACCCAGCGCACCCTTTCGATCACACCTTTGCTGTGCCCATGGGCGGTATCGACCACGATGGCGTCCACACCGGCGCGCACCAGGGCTTCCACGCGCTCTTCTGTGCCATCGCCCACCCCCACCGCCGCGGCCACGCGCAATTTGCCAAAAGCATCCCGCGCCGCATTGGGAAAGCTGGTTTGCTTGGTAATGTCTTTGACGGTAATCAGACCCTTAAGTTCAAAGGCTTCGTTCACTACCAGCAAGCGCTCCAGGCGGTGCTTGTTCAGCAGTGCCTTGGCTTCCTCCAGCGTAGTGCCATCGGGCACGGTGATAAGGCGTTCGCGCGGCGTCATGATGTCGCTGACACGCTGGTCGTAGCGGGTTTCAAAGCGCAAATCGCGGCCGGTGACGATACCGACGACCTTGCCAGCATCGCAGACGGGAAAGCCCGAAACGCCTAATTGGTCAGACAAAGCCATGACCTCGCGTACCGTGAAATGCGGGGTAATGACCACCGGATCGCGCAGTACGCCAGATTCATAGCGCTTGACTTTGGCGACCTGGGCCGCTTGCTCCGCCACGGTCAGGTTTTTGTGTACCACCCCGATGCCGCCTTCCTGGGCGATGGCAATCGCCAGGCGCGCTTCGGTCACCGTGTCCATGGCGGCCGACACCAGAGGCAGGTTCAGGGCGATATTGCGGGAAAACTGGGAGGCGAGAGAGGTGTCCTTAGGCAGGACTTGGGAGTACGCTGGCACCAACAACATCAACAATAGTAAACTCAGCATCCAAAGTCTCAACCTGCTTGATATATTTCAATTGCAACAGTTTAACTTTCGCATTTAAATGCATTAGTGTTAAAGCATAGTGATCAATAGCATCGTAAATTTTGCGTTGGAATAAGCGTGATGTGAATGTGTCAGGTAAGGGGCAGTGTAAAGGAGGGGAGTGTTTCCAATGCTGCTTGTTACTGGGGCTGGGGGCTGCTTTTGATGATGGTGTTGATAGTGATGGTGGTGATGGTGAAGATGGTGGTGATGGTGGTGATGATGGTGATGGTGATGGTGACGATGATGGTGATGATGATTCATCATCAGCCAGCCCACACACGCACTCCGTCGAGCCATCACCATCACGCCCAACCTCACACACACACTCACTAATACACTCAGACTGGCTAATGGAGACACACGGCCTGATTCCACTAGACTCCCATAAAGCAACTGCCC
>JBBAPY010000002.1:0-31258 GCA_040400635.1 Rhodoferax sp. | reverse complement strand
CATAGCTGGCCGCTTCTGACCAGTGACCCCACCGCGAGGGCGCAAAACAGTAAGAGCACACCAGCCAATAAGCGCGACGCCTTGTTGTCCTTGCTATCGAGCGCTCGGTTTTCAAGGATTTTGTCGCCTGTGAGCATGGGCCTTAGTAAATCAATCCGGCGTACCCTCAGATACCAATAAATGCTGCCAAGGTGCAAAAAAACCAATGCCAACAGCGCCCATTTGCCCGGCCCGGTATGCCATTGGGTAGCTAGTTCCACCCAGACATTGGTGACCAGTGCCGTCAGTGGCCCATTGGTGGAAATCTGGTCGTCGCTAAACAGGCCACTTCCAGCTTGCAGCCCCAAGCACGACAACATTGCCAGCACCGACCAGGCGCCCAGCGGGTTGTGACCTACCGCCGGCGGAGCCTGCGCCAAAGGCTGGTAGGCGTAGCGCCAGGCCTGCAAGGGTGTTGATATAAAGCTGGAAAAGCGCGACCAATAGCCGCCCACAAAGCCCCAGAGCAGGCGCCACATCACCAGGCTCAGCATCGCGTACCCGCAGCGCATATGCCAAACCATGGCATCGCCTCCTAATTGCCCGCTGAGCACCAGTGCCACAAAAAGCAGGCCTATGGCGCCGTGGCACAGACGGGTAGGAAGATCCCAGACTCGAACTGCAAACAAAGGTTCCGCTCCCACGAAGTCGTCCAAGGGTTAAAACCCAAGTCTAGCCATAAATGGAGGAAGGGGGCCTCGCTGCGCCGCGTCAATGGTAAAGCCCCGGGCCTTGCTCAACTAAAAGACAAGGGCAAAATGTCAGCCTGGTCCTTGGAATGAGGGCGAGAAATATCTAAACCATTGGGAGCAACCATGAAGCACACACCATCAACACAGGCCCGCTATGCGGCCACCCTGCTGCTATGTATCAGCAGCCTCGCCATGCCCGCCCATGCGCAATTTGCCAAGCCGGAAGACGCAATCAAATACCGTAAAGCCGCATTGACGGTGATGGGCGCGCATTTTGGCCGGGTAGCCGCTATGGCCAGCGGACGGGCTCCTTACGATGCCAAAGCCGCCGCCGAGAATGCGGCGCTGGCCGAAACCATGTCCAAATTACCGTGGACGGCTTTCCCAGAAGGCAGTGACAAAGGCGAAACCAAGGCCAAGCCCGAAATTTGGACGGACAAAGCCCGCTTTGCCGAATCTGCAGACAAGCTGCAGGCTGAATTGACCAAACTCAACGTGGCCGCCCGCGTGGGCACGCTCGATGCCCTCAAGCCTGCGGTGGCCAGCGTGGCGGGTACTTGCAAAAATTGCCATGACAATTTTAGGCAGTAAGAAAATCCCGGACACCTTATCAATACCAGGGCTGCAAATGGATAGGCGGGTACCCCAGGCATTCACAGCGGGTGCTCTGGGGCGCGCAAGCAGCTTGGTGGCGCTGTGCGTACTGCTAGGGGCTTGCAGCCCGGCGCTGAACTGGCGCAACGTAAGCTTAGAAGGCTTGCAGGCAGCTTTGCCTTGCAAACCCGACCAGGCCGAGCGCCCTGTCGCATTGGCTGGCATGGAGCTGGGCTTGACTATGGTCGGCTGTGAAGCGGACGGCGGGCTGTATGCCATCAGCCACACTCGTCTTGCACAAGGCGTGCAGGCTCAGGCCGTCATCGATGCCTGGCGCCAGCAGGCTATGCAGGCACTGGGCAGCACCGCATTGCCATTGGCTACGTCGCTGCCTGCGCTTGGGGCGCGGCCCGCGCTCACGGTGTATCACGCTAGCGGCAACAACCCGCGTGGACAGGCGGTGCAGGCGCGTTGGACTTGGGTGCAGCGCGACCGGGATATTTACCATTGGGCTTTGTACGCCCCGTCGATTCGCTCTGAGATGGAGGAGCCATTTTTCGGCGCATTTCAATGGCAATAGGCGTGGCCTGAGGGCTTGCGTGGGCCAATGGCAGCGCGCGAACACCATGTTTCAAGCGCAGATGGCTTTATCCGGAGCACGCATAATCGGGTGATACCCTCCCGACCATATTTCATGCCCATCGATATTTTGATCATTGCCCACGCGCCGCTGGCAAGCGCCCTGCGTAGCTGTGTCTTGCATGTGTTCCCGGAGGTGGCCGATAGTTTGCGTGCGGTCGATGTCCCGTCCGACGAGGCGACTGAAGCCACTGAGCAGCGTGTACAGGCTAGTCTTCAAGACAGTGCCAGTCATTCGGTTTTAGTGCTGACCGATGTCCTTGGCGCTACGCCCTGCAATATCGTGCAGAAAATCGCCGATGGTAATCAGTGCAAATTGGTCGCAGGTGTTAACCTGCCCATGCTGCTGCGCACCGTGAATTACCGCCACGAGTCTATGGATGCTTTGCTGGCGCGCGCGCTCGCCGGTGGGAAGCAATGCATCGTGGAAGTCGCGCCCGCGCCCGCGCTTATTCAACCGGCCTGAGCCCATGATTCAAGTCACCACCACCATCAGTAACAAACTCGGTTTGCATGCCCGCGCTTCGGCCAAGTTGACCAAGCTGGCTGGCAGCTTTCCTTGTGAAATCTGGCTCAGCAAAGGCGAGCGCAGGGTGAACGCGAAAAGCATCATGGGTGTGATGATGCTCGCCGTTGGCCTGGGCTCAGAGATTGGCATCGAGACCGAGGGTGAGCAGGCGCAAGAGGCCATGGATGCATTGCTGGCGCTGATGGCCGACCGTTTCGGCGAAGGTCAATAGGCGGCCACGGTCTTGCGCACATGACTTTCTCCATACACGGACTGGCCATATCACGCGGTGTAGCCATCGGCAGAGCGGTACTGGTGGCTTCCAGCCGAATGGAAGTGGCGCATTACTTCATACGCCAGGCCGATGTGGAGGCGGAAATTCAGCGTGTGCGCGCGGCGCGCAACCAGGTGGTAGAGGAACTGCAGCGACTGCACCTGAGTATTTCACAGATGAGCCCTAAAGATGCGCCGCATGAGCTGGGCGCTTTGCTCGATGTGCATTTAATGCTCTTGCAAGACACCGACTTGGAAGCTGGAATTAAGCGGTGGATTGTCGAGCGCCTGTACAACGCCGAGTGGGCTTTAACCGCGCAATTGGATGTGATTACCCGCAGTTTTGACGAAATGGAAGACCCCTATTTGCGCGAGCGCAAGGGTGACCTGGAGCAGATTGCGGAGCGCATATTGCGCGCAATGCGCGGTGTGGCCAACCCCGTGGTAGTGCCGCCGCGCAGCAGCCCGAAAAAAGCGACCCAGGACTTGTTGCTGGAGGACACCGTGGATGTGCCGCTGGTCTTGGTGGCGCACGATTTGTCGCCGGCGGACATGCTGCAATTCAAGCAAAGCGTGTTTGCCGGTTTTATCACCGATGTCGGTGGCAAAACCTCGCACACCGCCATCGTCGCGCGCAGCATGGATATACCTGCGGTAGTGGGTGCGCGCACCTGCAGTCAATTGGTTCGGCAGGACGATTGGATCATTATTGACGGCGATGCCGGCGTGGTCATCGTTGACCCCTCGCCCATCATCCTGGCCGAATACAGCTTCAAAAAGCGCCAGGTCGAACTCGAGCGCGGCCGCCTGTCGCGCCTGCTCAATACCCCCGCTGTCACACTCGATGGTGAAAAAATCCAGTTGTTGGCCAATATCGAAATGCCCGAGGACGCGCAAGTGGCGCTCAAAGCCGGCGCCTTGGGTGTAGGCCTGTTTCGCAGCGAATTTTTATTCATGGGGCGTCACGGTCATCTGCCCAGCGAGGAAGAGCAATTTAGCGCTTACCAGCGCGCAGTGCAGGACATGCAGGGGCTTCCCGTCACGATTCGCACCGTCGATGTCGGCGCCGACAAGCCCCTCGATGCCAGCACCCACGACGCGGCACACCTCAACCCCGCGCTAGGGCTGCGGGCCATTCGCTGGAGTCTGGCCGACCCGGCGATGTTCCTGACCCAATTGCGCGCCATATTGCGCGCCGCTGCATTTGGCCAGGTGCATTTGCTGGTGCCTATGCTGGCGCATGCCTCTGAGATCAAGCAAACCTTTGCGCATATCGCGACCGCCCGCAGCCAGTTGGATAAGCGCGGCCTGGCCTATGGGCCGGTCAAAGTAGGCGCCTTGATTGAAATCCCAGCCGCTGCGCTGACGCTGCCGCTGTTTTTGAAATACTTTGACTTTTTATCCATAGGCACGAATGACCTGATCCAGTACACACTGGCTATCGACCGCGCGGACGAATCGGTGGCGCATTTGTACGACCCGCTGCACCCCGCAATCTTGCAATTGGTGGCGGCCACGATTGCCCAAGGCCACCAGCAAGGCAAAGAGGTGAGTGTCTGCGGCGAAATGGCAGGCGATGTCAGCCTGACGCGCCTGCTCCTGGGCATGGGCTTGCGCAGCTTTTCTATGCACCCTGCGCAGATACTGGCCGTCAAGCAGGAAATATTGCGTGCTGACGCCAAGCGCTTAGCGCCCTGGGCACAGCGCGTAATAGCCTCGGACGACCCGGCCTTGCTTTTGTCAGGCGGCGCAATTTAGTCGCCCCCCGGGCGTGGCGAACCCAGTAGTGCCGCGCCCACAATGAGTACCCCAGCCAACACCATCGACAGGCTGGGCGCTTCACCCCGCATCCAGAGCAAGCCCAGCGTGGAGAGTAAAGGCGTGAGGAAAGACAAAAGGCCTATCTGGCGCACATCGCCGCGTTTGAGGGCGGCATCCCACAAATAAAAAGCACCCCCTAGCGGTCCCAGACCGAGCCCGGCTATCAGCAGCATGGCATGCGTTTCCAAGGCAATAGGCTGCTCTAAAAAACTGTGGCACAGCAGTGACAAGAGGCCCGACAACAAGCCGAAAACACCAATGGACGCGGTGGCAAATGGCGCCACTCTTTGCGTCAGCAGGGAATAGCTGGCCCATACAAACGCCGAGGCCAGTGCCGGAATATAGCCCCAGGCAAAGCCGCCCCAAGCACCACCCTGCTGTGCCGCTGGACCGTCCAGGATAGCCAAGGCTGCGCCGCCAAATCCCATCAGCGCGGCCAACACATGCACGGCGCGCAATTGCACGCCGGGCAAAAAAACCGGTGCCAGCAAGACCATGCCCAAGGGCCACAAATAGTTGACCAGGTTGGCCTGCACCGGCGGTGCATAACGCAAAGCCACGAACAATAGAAAGTGAAAACCAAACAAGCCGTATACGCCCAGAGCCAGCGTTGGCAGCGGCAAGCGCAAAGCGGCTAACGCCATGGAACGCGGCCCCCCGCCGCGAAGTACCTGCACTAAACATAGGCCTAAGCCGAGCACACTGCCGGCCAGCAAGCCCAGGCCGGTAAGTAAAAACGGTGGCACGCTTTGCAAGGCTACCCCCAGCGGCGCCAAACTACCCCACAGTGCGATCGCGCTCAGAGCCAATAGCATGGCCTGATGCCGGGATGCCACCGGCAGGAATGGTTCGCTCATGCGGCTTCCTTACGCCGGTCGCTGGTCGGTGCTGGGGCGTTGCCACAAATTGATACCGCCTTCTACTGCATGGCGATCTATCGCGGCCAACTCCTGCGGCGCGAAGTTCAGCTGCTTTATGGTTTCGGCCAGCTCGATGATTTGTGCCGGCTTGCTCGCGCCGATCAAAGCGGAGGTGACCCGCTTATCGCGCAACACCCAGGCTAGCGCCATTTGCGCCAGGCTCTGGCCCCGGCTTTGCGCGATGGTGTTGAGCGCGCGCACATGCTCTAGGTTTTGCTCGCTCAGGTGCTCCGCGCTGAACGAGCCGCCGCCGGGACGGTTGATACGTGCGTCCGCAGGCACGCCGCTGAGGTATTTGTTGCTGAGCAGGCCTTGCGCCAGGGGGCTAAAAGCAATGCAACCCATGCCGCAATCTTCCAGGGTGTCGAGCAGGTCCTCTTCAACCCAGCGGTTGAGCAGGCTGTATGACGGTTGGTGAATCAATGCCTTCACGCCCATCGCGCTGAGTATCTTGGATGCGTCGCGGGTTTTACGCGCCGAGTAACTGCTTACGCCGACATACAAGGCTTTGCCTTGCTGCACCGCAGTGGCAAGGGCGCCGCAGGTCTCTTCCAGCGGCGTGTCCGGATCGAAGCGGTGGCTGTAAAAAATATCCACATAGTCCAGGCCCATGCGCTTGAGGCTTTGGTCCAGGCTGGCCAGCATGTATTTGCGCGAACCACCCCCCTGGCCATAAGGGCCGGGCCACATGTCCCAGCCGGCCTTGCTCGAAATCAGCAACTCGTCGCGGTAGGGTTTGAAATCGCGCCGCATGTGTTCGCCAAAATTGGTTTCAGCGCTGCCGTAGGGCGGGCCGTAGTTGTTGGCCAGATCGAAGTGCGTGATGCCCAAGTCAAAGGCAGTGCGCAACATGACGCGCTGGGTTTGGAAGGGCGTGGTATCGCCAAAGTTGTGCCACAGACCTAAAGAAATTACGGGCAATTTCAAGCCGCTTTGGCCGCAGCTGCGGTAAGGCATGCGGTCTTCATAGCGCTGCGGATCGGCTTGGTAGGTCATTACGGGTTCGCTGACGAACTCAGTTGGAAAAGGCCGCAATACCGGTCATCGCCCGGCCCAGAATCAGGGCGTGGATATCGTGCGTGCCTTCGTAGGTGTTGACCACTTCCAGGTTCACCAGATGGCGTGCCACGCCGAACTCGTCGCTGATGCCATTGCCGCCCATCATGTCACGCGCCAGGCGGGCGATGTCCAGCGCCTTGCCGCAGGAGTTGCGCTTCAGGATAGAAGTAACTTCCACGCTGGCTGTGCCCTCGTCCTTCATGCGGCCCAGGCGCAGACAGCCTTGCAGGCCCAGGGCGATTTCGGTTTGCATATCGGCCAGTTTTTTCTGAATCAGCTGGTTGGCCGCCAACGGACGACCGAACTGCTGGCGGTCCAAGGTGTATTGACGGGCACGGTGCCAGCAGTCTTCGGCGGCGCCCAAAGCGCCCCAGGCGATACCGTAACGTGCGCTATTGAGGCAGGTAAACGGCCCTTTGAGGCCACGCACTTCAGGGAAGGCGTTTTCTTCAGGGCAAAACACGCCATTCATCACGATTTCACCGGTAATACTGGCGCGCAAACCCACTTTGCCATGGATGGCCGGTGCCGATAGGCCGACCATGCCCTTTTCCAGAATAAAGCCGCGAATCGGGCCCACAGCGCCGCTATCGCTGACTTCTTTGGCCCAGACCACAAACACATCAGCGATGGGGCTGTTGCTGATCCACATCTTGGCGCCGCTGAGCTTATAGCCGCCGGCGACTTTTTGCGCGCGCGTCACCATGCTTTGGGGGTCCGAGCCGTGGTTGGGCTCGGTCAGGCCAAAGCAGCCGATCAAAGCGCCGGTGGCCAGCTTGGGCAGGTATTTTTGGCGCTGTGCCTCGGTGCCGAATTCAAAAATCGGCAGCATCACCAGCGAGCTTTGCACGCTCATCATGGAGCGGTATCCGCTGTCCACCCGCTCCACTTCGCGGGCAATCAGGCCATAGGCCACGTAATTGAGGGCCGGGCCGCCATAGGCTTCGGGAATCGTCGGCCCCAGCAGGCCCAGTTCGCCCATTTCGCGGAAGATGGCCGGGTCCGTGGTTTCATGGCGAAAGGCTTGGGTCACGCGGGTTTGCAACTTGTCCTGGCAATAAGCGGCAGCGGCATCGCGCACCATGCGCTCTTCGTCACTGAGCTGTGCATCCAGCAAAAACGGGTCGTTCCAGAGAAAAGTGGCATGTGCCATGGAGGCTCCAAAATGTGAAGTGACCCGATGCTAAAGGGCAGCGGGTGGTGGGAATTATCCCCTGCGACTTATTGCAGGCTGATCTTGCCGTACCAGGCCTGGGCCTGGCTATGGGTGTTGTCGCTGTCGGTCATGATGCCGATGCCGACCAGCTTACCGGGTGCTTCGCCAAAGGCTGCCTCGAAATCAGCACGGATGTCGCGCTCATAGTTGCGCCATTGGCGTAAACCCTGGGGACCCGATTCGACGACGATTTTGCGTATCCGTTCCGTTCGCGCGTTGTGGATGATGCTGCCTATTGGACGCTTGTTGCACCAGACGTACATCAAGGTGGCGTATGGCATTTCCTTGCCGGTAAGCAGCCGCGTCAGCTCATTGAGCGCCGCGTCTTTGGCCGAAAAGTTGCCCCTGTCCCCTTCAAAGGCCAGTACCAAACGCACCGGTGAGTCATCGCCCTGGCGTGTCGCCATATCCGCCTCTTGAATTAGGGCGGGCACCAGCCAGGAAAAGTGGACCTGCTTGAGCATTTCGGGGCTGATGTTCAAAGAGGTATGCAACATGCTTGCTGACGCATTGGCCTGTGCCCGCAAGGCGCTGCGAAAGCCCCGTGCATCGACCGGCGCCTGCTTATCCAGGGTATAGCGTGTGGGCTCTTTGTTGGGAAATTGCATGCCGTCCCACCGGCTTATCGCAGCACTGTCCCAACTGCTGCGCTCTGGTGCGACAGTGGTTGGGTCCGCCACTTTTTCGGGCGTCGCGCAACCGTACAGCATGCCCAGCATCGCCGTGGCTGTTAAGGCCCGAAAAACGCCCTTGACTATGGATGTGTTGAGGAACCAAAAAGGCGCTAACGCTGCCATATTTTCAAAGATGGCCCCAGTTGGGGTCGAAAAGTCGAGGATGTACTATTGTGGCGCATCCCTATGACAGAGGCAAGTTCAGCGCAAAGGCATGCTCAGGCTCAGGCCAAGCATCCAGTTTTGGGGCATGGCGGGCTCATAGCTTTGGGGAGGGTTCGCCGTTTGGTTGACCAGAACGGAGCCCACGTAGCGCGCATCGCTGAGGTTGTTTAAGCGCCCATACACAGTTACAAGCCCCTGATGCCATGCCCAGCGCTGGCTGAGCGCCAGATTGAAAACGCTGCGACCTTCTGCAGACTCGGTGTTTAGGTCGTTGGCAAAAATACGACCGGCCTGTTGCCACTCCAAGGCTATGCGCGTGCCCAAAGGTGACTTCGCTTTGGGTGTGAGGGCCTCACTGGTCCAGGCAATTTCAGCGAAGGTTGAACTCTCGGGTATGCCCGGTATTTTGTTGCCAGAGGGGATGGTGGTCGTTCCGGATTTGAAGGTTTGTGAATATTTTGCATCGATAGACGATGCTGACAAGCTGGCAGAGATGTGATCGCCCACCTGCGAGCTGGCTGCAAGCTCCCATCCCATGCGCGAAGTGCCTGGCGCGTTTTTATACGACGTCTGTCCGTTGGCGCTCGCCGCAGTGACGATTTCGTCGTTGGAATCAATCTGATACACAGCCAAGTCCACGCGGCTGTTAGGCATGGGAATCCATTTCGCGCCAATCTCGTAATGCTGACTACTGGAGGCATTGAGCAGCGGGTTAAATAAGGCCACCGGCGCACTTGTGCCTGAGTAAGCCATTTCCGCGAGGGTAGGGCTTTCAAAGCCTTTGCCGTAGTTGGCGTAAAAATTGAGGTTGTTATTGGCGTGCCACGCGACTCCCAGGACCGGACTTGTGGCGCCGAAGCTCGCATTACCCGATCCGTCCTTATTGTCTAAGAGGTAATTGTCATTGCTATTGAATGCCACAAAACTTTGTCGCACACCGCCGACAAGCGATATTTGCTCAGAAACATGTGCGGTTGCCTGGGCAAAGAAGTCACTGTTTTGCGCTTGGCTATCCTCATCGCGTGTTAGCGAACCGCCTAACTTTTCGTTGTTGGTGTTGGTCTTGCCACCGGTGCGGCGTTCTGATGAGCGGTCAAACTCATAGCCACTGACGAGCTCTACCGGGGTGTCACCCCATCGGTACAGTCTGTTGTACTGCAGCCCGGCGCCGTAGTAGGTGCGACTCAGGCCGACCCATGAAGCGGTAGCTAAAAACTGTAGGTTGTCACGCGTACCGTAATAGGCGCGCGCCGTTACGAAACTTTGCGCGTCCAGCGCATAGGTCGCAGAACTGCCAAGTTGATTTTGCAATACCGTTTTACGCGTTGCCGTGCTGACCGCACTGTTGCCTGCAAGCGTTGGGTCAAGATTGAGTTGCGTTCGGGTCAAGCCCAATGGGTCTTGCGCCAGCGGCATGTCAAACTGGTTAAAAACCACGTTGACTTTGGTTTGCGCATTGGGCTCGAAGCTGAGCTTACCGTTGAACTGTTTGCGCTCTGCTGCGCTGTTGGCGCGGTAGCCGCTGGTGGAAAAAGTGCCGTAGTCAGCGACCAGGCCGTAGCCACCCGCGGTATCGGAAAACTGGTAGTCGGCCCGGTGCATGCCATACGAGCCCAGGTAATACTGGTATCCCGCCGTCGGCTCTTTGGCGGCCTCTTTGGTGAAAGCCTGAATTACGCCCCCTGAGGAATTTCCGTACAGCTGTGCCAAGGGGCCGCGCAGCACCTCAATGCGGTCGGTGGACGTCAGGCTTACTGAGGATGACTGGCCTTGGCCATCGGGCGTTGTGGCCGGTATGCCATCGATGAGTAGCCGGATACCGCGCACGCCAAAGGCCGATCGGGCGCCAAAGCCGCGGATGGAGATTTGCAAATCCTGGGCATAGTTTTGCCGCTCTAGGATGGTCAGGCCTGGCGCGCGGACCAGCGACTCGGACAAATTGATCTGCGGGCCGCCGCCCTCAATCGCCTGACGGTCGATCAGCTGTACTGCGGCGGGCGCATCAAAGCTGCGTATCTGGGCGCGTGATGCGCTGATAACCACCTCCTCCAATTGCTGCGCCTGGACGGGCGCAAGTCCAAGACTTGCGATGGCTGCCAGGCAATAGCTGTGGCGCAAAAGTTCAGGCATGACGCGCTGCTCCAGGTGGGGTCGGGGGCTAGGGGAGGCCGTCGGCTAAGCATGCCTGCCTCGGTGGTTGGTGCCAGATTCTAGAGTTGTAAGCTAGAAATTTGGGTTGAAAATTTTTTCAAATAACCGCTGAATTAATAGATACCCGAGGCGGGCAAAAACCTAGGGTTTCTACTATGGAACAAATTTCCCTAAAAAGTAAAGTGCCTTCACGCGCTGCCTGTTTGAGTTTTTCATGCGGGGTTAGGCGCTGCCGGGATGGCTGTTTGTGACGGACCCGCCCGGATGATTTGACCAATGGAGACTCTATGAATCACATCCTGCGCAAGTTAGTGCGTCGTACAACCACTTCTCTGGCAATTGGCATGGCTTTCACCCTTGGGGTGGGCAGCGCCTTTGCCGTCGGCGAAGATGCTGGCAATCTGCAAAAACTGGGCTCGTTCAAGCGTACCGATACAGCCCCTCCCAAGCGCATTGCGCAGGGCGGCGCTTATGCCGACAACCTGAAAAAGATGCTGACCAACATCAAGTTGCCCGATGGCTTCAAGATCGAGCTGTTTGCCATCGTGCCGGATGCCCGCGCTATCGCGGTCAGCCGCAACACTGCAGCGGTCTGGGTCAGTACCCGTAAGAACAATGTGTATTTCGCCAATGACCGCGACATGGACGGCGTTGCAGATACGGTGGAAGATTTCAGCCCCAGCGTGAAGTTCGATATTCCCCACGGTCTGTGCTACACGGACGATGGCTTCCTGTATGTGGTGGAACGCAACCGCGTCATGATGTTCCCTGCGGTGGAATACTTCACCGAAGGCTCGGACACCGTAGCCTTTGCTGTGGTTAAGCAGGGCGATCTGATTCCTGCTGACGAAGAGTCTTACAACCACACCGCACGTGCTTGCACTATCGGGCCGGATAACCGCCTGTACATCACCCTGGGCCAACCCTTTAACGTGTCCCCGCCCGATAAGCAAGCCTTGTACAACAAGGTCGGTATCGGCGGCATCATCAGCTTTAACCGCGATGGCGGCGATCGCAAAGTGGTCTTGACCGGTCTGCGTAACTCGTCCGGCTTGGCCTTCAACCCGAAGGACAAGTCCCTTTGGTGGACGGACAACCAAGTGGACGGCATGGGCGACGAAACCCCTCCCGGCGAGCTGAACAAAGTGCCTGTGGGCGCCGATGGCAAGTTGGTACATGGCCTGTGGTACGGCCACCCCTACTATGGCGGCGGCGATGTGCGCACTGACGACTACAAAGCCCAGCAAATCCCCAAAGAGTTGGCGGACAAATACGTCAAACCGCAAGTGGAGACGATTGCCCACGCCGCTGACCTGGGCATGATGTTCTATACCGGCAGCATGTTCCCGGCCAAGTACAAGAACGCCATCTTCAGCGCCCAGCACGGCAGCTGGAATGCGGTCAAGCCACGTGGCGCGCGCGTCATGGTGACCTACCTGGACGACAAGGGCAACGCTGCTAAGCATGAGCCTTTTGCTGAAGGCTGGATGACGGCTTCGGGCTTCTACCTGGGACGCCCCATGGACGTGCAGCAGTACGTCGATGGCTCTATCCTGGTGTCTGACGACAAAGCGGGTGCGGTCTATCGCATCTCTTACCAGAAGTAAACTTCTGTGACCCCTGGCGGGCTGGGCAATTTGCCCGGCCCGCTTTTTTATGCAAATTGAATGAGATGCTGAAACCATGAAATTCCTAATTCCCCTGGCGCTTGTGGCTGCAACACTGAGCCAAACCGTTTGGGCGGGAGATGCCGACGCAGGCAAGGCCAAATCCATGCCTTGCGCTACTTGCCACGGCCTCAATGGGATGTCCACCTTGAATGAAGCGCCTAATTTGGCAGGCCAGCCCTTGATTTACCTGATTGAGCAGTTGCGCGCCTACCGCAGCGGTAAGCGCCAGAACGAAATCATGAGCATCATGGCCAAACCCCTTAGCAACGGGGATATCGAAGACCTGGCCGCTTGGTATAGCTCGATCAAAGTGGAAGTGAAGTAGGCCTGCGACCTCGCAACCAGAGCCTCCCATAGGCAGCCCTGCCCGCAGCCCCTTGCGGACTTGACCCGACTCCAATGGGCTGGGGAACAATATTCAGGCAGAACATGAATTTTCTTGAGGTGCAACCTAGGGTAATCACTGCTTAAATTTTCAGGTCTGGTACTAGAGTCATCTGATGTGCTGCCTGTATGAATATTCATGCGGGATTTGGTGCTGTCGGGCCTTTGCACAGAAGCAATCATCCATCCCGGCTTCTTTGTATCGGATCCCCCATGACTTCAAACATCGGCGCCCTCATGCGGCGCAGTGCGACTTGCCTCGCCATCGGCCTGGCCTTTTCCCTGACATCTGGCGCTGGCTTTGCCGCCGGCGACGAGGCCAACCTGGAAAAACTAGGCGCTTTCAAGAAAACCAGCACCCCACCACCCAAGCGGATCGCACAAGATCCCACCTATATTGCCAATCTGAAGAAGATGCTGACCAACATCAAGCTGCCTGATGGATTCAAGATTGAGGTGTTCGCTGTCGTGCCGGACGCCCGCACGATTGCGGTGAGCCGCAATACCGCCGCCGTTTGGGTCGGTACCCGCAAGAACAATGTGTATTTCGCCAATGACCGCGACATGGACCATGTCGCTGACACCGTAGAAGACTTCAGCCCCAGCGTCAAGTTCGACATCCCCGCCGGTGTTTGCTACACGCCAGACGGCTTTATGTACGTGGTTGAACGCAATCGCGTCATGATGTTCCCTGCGGTGGAGTATTTCACTGAAGGCTCGGACACCGTGGCCTTTGCCGTTGTAAAACAGGGGGACCTGATTCCCGCCGAAGAAGAGTCCTACAACCACACCGCGCGCGCCTGCGCCATTGGCCCAGATAACCGCCTGTACATCACCATGGGCCAGCCCTTTAATGTGACACCGCCTGAAAAAGTGGACATGTACCGAAAATTGGGTATTGGCGGGATTCTGAGCTTTAACCGTGATGGCGGCGACCGCCAAGTGATCGCTACCGGAGTGCGCAATTCTTCTGGCCTGGCCTTTAATCCCAAAGACGGCAGCCTGTGGTTTACCGACAACCAGGTGGACGGCATGGGCGATGAAACCCCGCCCGGTGAGCTGAACAAGATCCCTTCTGTCAATGGTAAGTTGGTGCAAGGCGGCTGGTATGGATTCCCTTACTACGGTGGTGGCGGTGTGCGCACCGATGACTTTAAGGACAAAGCCATTCCGAAAGATATGGCTGACAAATACGTCAAACCCCAAGTCGAAATGATCGCCCATGCGGCAGATCTGGGCATGATGTTCTATACCGGCGACCAGTTCCCTGCCAAGTACAAGAATGCCATTTTTAGCGCACAGCATGGCTCCTGGAATGCGGTCAAACCGCGTGGCGCACGCGTTATGGTCACTTACCTGGACGACAAAGGCAATGCGGCCAAAACCGAGCCTTTTGCTGAAGGCTGGATGACGGCCGCAGGCTACTATCTGGGCCGTCCGGTGGACGTGCAGCAGTACGTGGACGGCTCCATTTTGGTTTCCGACGACAAGGCTGGTGCGGTGTACCGCATCTCCTACCAGAAGTAAGTTTTTACTTGGTTAATAAAAGGGCCGACCGGCAACGGTCCGGCCCTCTTTTTTTGGGTTGGACGCCAACCGTGTTGCGCGCACTGGATGGCTTTAGACCTGGTGGCATTGGGCGCATGCACCGATGGTTCAGGCCCGCTTAGGCCGCCAACTGCCGAGCTATAAAGGTTGGCGAGCTGCCGGCCTCAGGCCCGCGTCGGCAACCAACTGCCCAAGGCAAATACGGAGTTGGGCGCGTTGGGCTTGGACAAAGTGGGTGCTGGTTGTTTGAGTAGGCTTTTCTTGCCTGGCTTGCGAGCTTGCACCTGGAAGCCCTTGGCTTTTTGCTCCAAGGCCAGGCCGCGCAAGCTGATGGTTTTCATGTGCTCCAACATGGCGCTGTGCAATTGCTCAAACAGGGCATGGGTCATGTCGCATTGGGCGTTTTCGCTTATCGGGGCGGCCTCTTCAATCGCCGTCACGATGTCAGCCACCGAGATGGCGTCACCACGAAAACCCAGGGTGTAGCCGCCGCCCGGTCCGCGGGTGCTTTCCACCAGGCCATGTTGGCGCAGCTTGGCAAAGACCTGCTCCAGGTAAGAAAGCGAGATGCCGTTGCGCGTAGCCAGTTCGCTGAGCGCCACCGGGCAATCGGGCTGGCGCAGGGCCAGGTCAATCATGGCGTTGATCGCAAAACGGCCACGGGTACTTAATCGCATACATAGTCCTTTCGTCTAGCGCACGGGACGTGCAAAACCGGCGCGCGCGCGCCGGGGGAAAGCAGACTATAAAAACCCTTATGCTTCGTGTAAATTCGTATTTCTAACAAATTTACTTCGATAATTTCGAAGTGAAAGGGGTGCCTCCCTCTCGGCGGGCGGCGAATGCAAGGGCAATCAATGAACTTTAAACACCTGTATTACTTCTGGGTTACCGCAAAATCGGGCGGCGTAATGCGCGCCGGCGAGCAGCTGCACACCACGCCGCAAACGCTTTCGGGCCAGATCCACTTGCTCGAAGACTGGCTCGGTCGCAAGCTCTTTAAGAAAAGCGGGCGCAACTTAGAGCTGACCGAACACGGACGCCTGGCACTGGGCTATGCCGACCAGATATTTACCTTGGGCAATGAACTGGAGTCTGCGGTGCGCCAGGCCCATGGGGGCGCCCCGGTGCTGGAATTTCGGGTCGGCGTGGCCGATTCGGTGAACAAATCGGTGGCCTACCGCCTTTTAGAGCCGGCCCTGGCGGTGCCTGCGCCGGTACGTATGGCTTGCAGCGAAGGCAAGTTCCCCGATCTTTTGTCGCAACTGGCGCTCAACCGACTGGATTTGGTAATTGCCGACGAGCCCATGTCTCGGCGCATCAATGTGCGCGCCTTTAACCACCCCTTGGGGCGCAGCAGCATGTCCTTTATGTGCACGCCCGCCGTAGCGGCCAGCTTGCAGGGTCTGTTCCCCGATTGTCTGAATGCGGCACCTTTGCTTATCCAGGGCGCGCAGGCCTCGGTGCGACAGCAACTCGAAGCCTGGTTTACCCGCCATAACATCGCCCCCCGCGTGATCGGCGAGTTTGACGATGGCGCCTTGATGACTGCCTTCGGGCGTGAAGGCCGGGGCGTGTTCATGGTGCCCCGTGTGATGGAGCAGGAAACGGCTTCCCAATTCGGGGTGCAATGCGTAGGCCGCAGCGATGAGTTGGTCGAGGAATTCTTTGCCGTATCGGTTGAGCGGCGCATCACACATCCTTGTGTGCTGGCGATAACCGACGCTGCACGCGGCCAGCTCTTTGGTTAGTCCTTGGGGACTTTTGATGGCCTTAGCCCGGCCTATACTGGGAGACTCCATGAATGCAATTGCTAGCCCGTGCGCGTAGGCACAGCCTCCTCTTTGCCGCGCCGTGCGCTGGCCCGTATGGCCCTGGCACGCCGACATGCGCGCATGCGCATGTTCTTGCTGCCCCCCGTCTGGCGTGGCATGCTGTGGGTGGCGGCCAGCGGCATCGTGTTTTCGTTGCTCAATACGATTGTGCGCAACATCACGCTTTCGCTGGACCCCTTTCAAGCACAGTTTCTCCGCTACCTTGCAGGCACCCTGGTGATACTGCCCTTGGTGCTGCGCCAAGGCTATGCCGCATACCGTCCGGTAAATATGCAGGGCCAGTGGTGGCGCGGTGCGGTACACACCTTAGGGCTGGTGTTTTGGTTCACCGCATTACCCCGCATCGGTTTGGCCGATATGACGGCCATAGGCTTTACTGGGCCTATCTTTATCATGATTGGTGCGGCTTGGTTTCTGGGCGAAAAAATGTACGCCGATCGCTGGATCGCCGCTCTGTTCGGTTTTGCTGGTGTGCTGGTGGTGGTCGGGCCGCACTTGTCGGCCTCGGGCGGCATTTATTTTCTGGTCATGCTGGCGTCCTCGCCCTTGTTTGCGGCCTCATTTTTGTTGACCAAATCGCTCACGCGCACCGAAAGCGCGGGCGCGATTGTGTTGTGGCAGGCCATCTCGGTCACTGCGCTAAGCCTTCCGCTAGGGCTTTTGCAGTGGACCGACCCGACACCAATGCAATGGCTGGGTTTTTTAGCGGCGGGTTTCCTGGGATCGGGCGCCCATTATTTGTTGACGCGCGGTTTCCGCGTGGCGGACATTTCGGCAACCCAGACCCTGCGTTTTCTGGATTTGCTTTGGGCCTCGCTCATGGGATGGTTGGTCTTTGGCGATGTCCCCAGCCACTCGACCATTCTGGGCGCGATGGTGATTCTGGCTTCTACCGTGTGGATTGCGCATCGCGAACGCGGGCGTTAAAGCTAGGCAGTTGCGCTCGGTAAGCCATAGCGCCTAAAGTGATGCGCTTGCAAACACGCTAAGGGCTCACCATGCCTATGTCGAACTCCACTCCCGCCCCACCCCTTGGGCTTACGCCCAAGGCGGTGCGCCCAATTGCTGATCTGCCCGGTCCGCGGGGCCTCCCATTTTTGGGCAACGCAATGGCATTTCGTTCGCCTACTTTGCACTTGGAATTGGAAGCCTGGGCCGCGCAATACGGGCCTTATTACCAGTTGCGTGCCGCAGGCCGACGTATTTTGGTCTTGAGTGATCACCAGGTCGTCGCCTCGGTGTTACGCGATCGACCCGGTGCGTTTAGCCGTACCGCCCGCCTGCGCGAAATCGGGCAGGAAATGGGCTTGCAGCCTGGCCTTTTCAGTGCGGAAGGGGACGACTGGATGCGCCAGCGCCGCATGGTCATGGCGGGATTTGATCCGGGCCATGTCCGCGCTTATTACCCGGCATTGCTCAAGGTGGCGCAGCGCCTGGTCCAACGCTGGACGCACGCTGCACAGCGCGGCCAAACCATCGTGTTGCAAAGTGATTTGATGCGCTACACGGTGGACACCATTGCCGGGCTGGCCTTTGGCGCAGAAGTCGATACGCTGGGTTCGGACGGCGACGTGATACAGCAGCATCTTGACAAAGTATTCCCCGCTTTGTTCCGACGCATTACCGCGCCGATTCCGCTGTGGCGCCTATTTCCTTCGCGGGCAGATCGGGCGCTAGCGCGCAGCATGCTTGAAGTCAATAAGGCAGTTGAAAGTTTCATCGCGCAAGCGCGAACGCGTATGCAAGCCGAGCCGCAACGACACTTGCATCCACACAATTTGCTGGAAGCCATGCTGGCCGCCGCCGACCGGCCGGACAGCGGCCTCGCCGATGCCCAGGTCGCCGGCAATGTGATGACCATGCTGCTCGCCGGCGAGGACACCACGGCCAACACGATTGCCTGGATGATTTACTTACTCTGGACGCATCCGCAGGCTTTGGCCCGGGCCTGTGATGAAGTTCGCTACAAGGTGCGCGATTTTCGGCAACCCACCATGGACGAAGTCGCCGACCTGGAATTTATCGAGGCGTGCATCCACGAGACCATGCGCCTCAAGCCGGTGGGGCCCCAACTGCCATTGCAGGCCAATGCCGACGTGATAGTGGGCGACGTGCAGGTGCCCAAAGGGACGATTGTGATCAACCTGCTGCGGGTTGACAGTGTGCGCGAAGATTTGGTGCCCCAAGCGGCCCAGTTTGAGCCCCAGCGCTGGCTGGAAGCGAACAACGCCGCTAAGCGCTTGTCCACCCCATTTGGTGCCGGGCCACGCATATGCCCGGGCCGTTACCTGGCGATGTTGGAAATGAAGATTGCAATGACCGTGTTGCTGGGCCACTTTGATATCGAATTCGTAGGCACTGCCGATGGGCAGGCGCCCCAGGAGCGGCTCTCGTTTGCGATGATGCCCGTGGGTTTGCAAATGCGCTTGCGCGCAAAAACGCAGGTGGCATCGGGTAATCCATGAGTTCTGGATGCGCCTTTGCATAAGGTCCTTGGTTACTGCCGAGTCAATGCCGCTGATAACTCAGCATGCGTCCTTTGTAAGCAGCCAAGCCAGACGTGGCGGCCAAAGTCAAGCGGTATTCTTTGAGGACAAAACCCAAGGCGGCCATGTGCCGGTGAAAGTGGGCCCTGTTGCCCCGGTTCGGGTCCACTACCCAGACTTCGCAGGCGTGCGCGGCGTGTTCTTCGATAAAAGCCGGAAGCGTTCCGGCCTCGTCGCGTTCGTACAAGATGTCGCTGCCGATGATCAAATCAAAACGCCCTTGCACCGGTGCCGCGATACTTATCCGTGGATAAGGAATGTCCCTGGCTGGCGCGCAGGCCATGGGCGTTGCAGGCCCCTCCCCGGTAGGCAGCATGCCCCAGCGGCCATGGCGGTATTGCAACGGAAGCAGCCCATTAATCCGCAGGTTTTCCAGCATAAAGCCGGCAGCCATGGGGTGGCAGTCGCTGGCGGTGACATCGGCTCCGCGCCTATGGCCGACCAGGCTGGCCAGCGCCAGTCCGCAGCCCACCTCCAAAATGCGCTCACCGGCCTGCACCGGTCTTTGTGCCAGGCGCTCGGCCAGGTGCAAGCCCGAGGGCCACAACAGGCCAAACAGCGGCCAGGCCGCCGATGAAATGCCTTGCTGCAAAGCCTCGCCATGCGGATCGTGGAACTGCTGTTTGTCCAGCAGCGAACGGATAAGAATATTGGCCACCCCTTTGACCGCAATGCTTTCCTGCTTGGTCTGGAATCCGGGGGGCGTGGTGGCGTCTGGCTTAGCGTACATGCCCTATTAAGCGCCTCCAAACTGACAGGGCGCTTGTAAGTGCTATTGCGCGTGGCACAGCGCATCTTGCGATGGCATGGGAAACCGCCCTGCGGCGGTCTTGGAGATCAAGCCACTTGCGGCGTAGCGGGCTCGGTAGCGCGCATAAAGCGGACCATGTGTTGCGCTACCTCTTCGCCTTTGTCTTCTTGCAAAAAGTGTCCGGCACCGCGAATTTTGAAGTGGTCCTGGCCTTGGGCACCGGGCACGTTTTTTTGCCACATAAATTCGCCGTGTTTGGTGATGGGATCGCGCGTGCTAAAGAGTGTCAGAAAAGGCTTTTCCCAGCGCTTAAAAACTTCCCAGGCGGCCTGGTTGCGCTCGCGTTCGGGGTCGTCCGGCGCGGCGGGCACAAAGCCAGGGAACACGCGCGCAGCCACTGTGTATTTGCGGCTCGGAAAGGGCGCGTCATACGCCGCCTCTTCAGCGGGCGTCAGGCCTTTGTGGCAACCGGTTTTGACAATGCGGCCAATCGGAAACCAGGGGCTGTAGCGTGCGAAAGCGCGCCAAATTTTGAAGGCCCTTGGCAATGCATCCATGCCCGTGGGTAAGCCGCCGTTGGCCAGCACCACCCGGTCAAAGCGGTCCGGCATTTCCGCCACCACGCGCAGGCCGACCAAAGAACCCCAGTCCTGCCCGAAAAAAGTCATGTGCTGGAAATCGTTGGCTTGCACCCAAGCCTTCATCCATTGCACATGGTTAAAGTAAGAATAGTCCGCCGCCTCTTCCAGTTTGTCGGACCGACCAAAACCCACCAGATCGGGCGCGACCACACGCATGCCCGCCGCCACAAAAACAGGAATCATCTTGCGGTATAAAAAAGACCAGGCCGGTTCGCCATGCATCAGCAGTACCAAAGGGCCATCGCGTGGGCCTTCATCGATATGGGCAATGCGCAAAATGCCGACCTCGGTGTAACGGGGCTGGTAGGGGAAGTCC
Source organism: Rhodoferax sp. (assembly GCA_040400635.1). GTDB lineage: Bacteria > Pseudomonadota > Gammaproteobacteria > Burkholderiales > Burkholderiaceae_C > Allorhodoferax. The sequence continues at coordinate 10,816 of JBBAPY010000002.1, read as the reverse complement.
GGCAAGTTGGCAAACCGGGCTTCGGGCGTACGCAGCACGTCGCCGTGGATGGGCAGGGAGATGACGGGTTCCATAGAAATTGGGCGCAGGCCCCGCAGTGTGAGGGCGCGACTTTACACCATACATAGGTGCTTGGAGTCGGCCCAAGCCGCAGAGGGGACAGGTGGGATAGGCGCTGCACCTGGCCCTTGCGTCACGCCTGGCTTACTGGGTACTGGCGTCCCTGACACCGGGCTTTTTGGTCCGCTCGTACAAGGGCATGACTTTGGCCAGGTTGGCCTCAATTTCTGCGATACGCGTATTGCCCGAAGGGTGGGTGGACAACCATTCGGGCGGGGCGCCCTTGTTGTTAGCCGCCATTTTTTGCCACAAGCTCACCCCCGCACGCGGGTCATAACCGGCCCGCGCGGCCAGTTCCATGCCCACCAGATCTGCTTCGGACTCGTCCTCGCGACCGAATTTCAGTGAGGCCAGATTCGCGCCGGTTTGCGCTACCGCATCGCCAATGCGCGGGTCAATGCCCAAGAGGCCCGATAGCAAAGAGCCGCCCAAACGGAAGCCCAATTCGGTAGCCTTTCCCTTGCCCATGCGCTCGCGCGCATGTTCGCGCAAAGCATGTGCAATTTCGTGGCCCATCACCATGGCCACTTCGTCATCTGTGAGTTGCAGTTTGTTGAGTATGCCGGTGTAGAACGCAATCTTGCCGCCGGGCATGCAATAGGCATTGATTTGGTTGGAGCCTATCAGGTTAACCTCCCATTTCCATTGCTGTGCGCGCGGGTTCCAGGCGCTGGCGAAGGGGATAATTTTGTCCATGATGCTGCGCAAGCGCTGCACCTGCGGGTGGTCTGCCGGACCTAAAGCGTGTTGTTTAGATGCCTGCCCCAGGGTTTGCTGGTATTGCAGGGAAGCCTCGTGCTCGATCTGGTCGGCGGAGCCAATCTTGGTAAACACCGAGGACTCGCCTACCTGCACGCCTTCGCGGGTTTGCGCCTGCACCGCCGGCAATGCGGCCAGCAGGCTCAGACTTACCTGCACCATGATGCGGCGCGCACCCCTGTCTGTTATTGACCACCCTTGCATGTACCGAAGCTCCTTAATTGCAGTGGGTATTATTCCCCGATGACCGAGCCTACCCTAGCATCCTCTGCAAATGCGCCTAAAGTATCCTGGCTGCAGACGTTAAAGATTTACGCCGAACCGGCCTCTTTGCGCATGTTGTCGCTGGGCTTTTCGGCTGGGTTGCCCCTGCTATTGGTGTTTGGCACCCTGAGCTTTTGGCTGCGCGAGGCCGGTATCGACCGCACCACTATTGGATTTTTGAGCTGGGTAGGCCTGGCCTACGGCTTTAAATGGGTCTGGTCTCCCTTGGTCGATCGTATGCCTATCCCTTTGCTCACGGCCGCCCTGGGGCGCCGGCGCAGCTGGCTCTTGCTGTCGCAAACCGTCATCATGGTCGCGCTGCTGTGCATGGCGATGACCGATCCGCAAGCGGCCTTGGCCCCCGTCGTGTGGTGTGCGGTGGCGGTGGCTTTTGCCTCCGCGACACAGGATATTGCACTCGATGCCTTCCGTATCGAATCGGCCGATGTGCAGCACCAAGCGGCATTGGCGGCTACCTACCAAACCGGTTACCGATTGGCCATGATCTGGTCCGGTGCTGGCGCCTTGTGGATTGCTGCGCGGGCCGAAGTGCCCGCTGCGGTGGCGGGTGCGGTCGCTTCCTACCAGCATGGGCCGTGGCAAATGGCTTATATGGTGATGGCGCTGAGCATGTTGCCCGGCGTGTTAACCGTCTTGATGTCGCGCGAGCCAGCGGCCGCGCCCATTGCGCCGAGCAAAGGGGTCCGTCAATGGCTACAAGGCGCGCTGGTCGCGCCTTTTGCAGACTTCTTCCAACGCTATCGTTGGCAAGCCGCCCTGATACTGGCCCTGATTGCCACCTACCGCATTAGCGATGTGGTGATGGGGATCATGGCCAACCCGTTTTATGTCGATATGGGTTTTAGCAAGGACGAGGTCGCTGCAGTAACCAAAGTCTATGGCGTCATCATGACCCTGACCGGCGCTTTTATCGGCGGTGCATTGGCGCTGCGCATCGGCGTGATGCGCGTGTTGATGCTAGGTGCAGCGCTCAGTGCAGCGACCAATTTGTTGTTCGCCTGGCTCAGCACACGGGGACACGATGTGACTGCGCTGATCTGGGTGGTATCGGCCGACAACCTGGCCAGCGGCATTGCCTCTATCGCGTTTATTGCTTACTTATCGTCCCTGACTAACGTGCAGTACTCCGCTACCCAATACGCCATGTTCAGCTCCATGATGCTTTTGCTGCCCAAGTTTGTGGCAGGTTTTTCTGGCAAGTATGTGGACGCTTTCGGCTACGCCGATTTTTTCAAGGCCACTGCCTTGCTAGGCCTGCCGGTGCTGCTGCTCGTGTGGTTGGCCTCGCGGGTTCAGCGCAAAGAAAAGAGCCCACCAGATGCCGCTTGATGGCTTCGCCACCCCCTGCCCCGGCGCGGGAGGTTTACCCAACTTTACGATGAAGACAGCACGACGGCATGAATAGCCCAAGGCACAGGAATAGACTTCTGGCATGAGCCAACACCTGTTAATCATTGAAGACGATACCCGCCTGACCGCTATGGTGGCTGAATACCTAGAACAAAACGGATTCAAAGTCGGGCATGCGTCCACCGGACAGATAGGTCTGGATAGGTTGAGCAATCCGCTCTCTGCAAGCCCAGACTATGACTTGGTCATTCTGGACCTGATGTTGCCCGATATGGATGGCTTGGATGTGTGCAGGCGTATCCGTGCGCTAGGCGGTCCCCAGGCCGGCACTCCGGTGCTGATGCTGACGGCCAAGGGCGACCCCATGGACCGCGTGATCGGCTTAGAAATCGGCGCAGACGACTACTTGCCCAAGCCTTTTGAACCGCGTGAATTGCTCGCGCGTATACGCGCCATTTTGCGCAGAGGCAGCGCCGACCCGGTCAAACCGGGTGCGCAGAAAAATCTAAACTTCGGCTCTCTGGAAATCGACCGCAATGCGCGCACCGTTTCGGTTGCTGGCCGCTTGTGCGAGCTGACGTCCTACCAATTTGACTTACTGGTGGCCATGGCCGAGCGCGCCGGGAGGGTGCTCACGCGCGACCAGATCATGGAGGCGGTGCGCGGACGCGAGCTTGAGGCCTTTGACCGTTCGATCGATGTACACATGGGTCGTATCCGAGCGGCGATAGAGGCGGATGTCAAAACCCCTCGTCGCATCTTGACGGTCCGCGGCGTTGGCTACGTTTTTGCCCGCCAGCAGGACTGAGCGCTACACAGGCGTCATGTTTTTTCAGAAACTCTACGTCCGCATTTGGGCCGCCGTGGTGCTCGCGGTGGCTGTATTAACTTTTCTGGTGGGTGTGGCCTGGCGCATGAATGCGGAGCCGCCTTTGCGCGAGGTGGTGGTGCGCAACCCCCAAGGTGATGTGATCGGACATGGCCGCGCACGGCGCATGCATCCGCCGCCATTGGTGCCGGGCGAAGACCCAAACAGTCCGCCTAGAGGGGCACAGGAGCGCAATGCGGATGACGCCGACGTAGGCCTTGAGCGGCCCGGCCACCCGCCACCTGGGCCACTTGGACGCATGCACGATGAGCAGGACGACGAGGCGCGCGGCCGCTTTGGCCGGGGACCCGAATTTATTGTGCAATTGCAAGACGGTCAAACTGTGCACCTGCATTTGCCGCGTCCGCCGCGCAACAGCTGGTTTGCGCCGCTGGGTTTTTTCGGTACCCTGGCGCTGGTCGCTTTGGCGGTGGCTTTGGCTACCTACCCCATAGTGCGACGGTTGACGCGTCGCTTGGAAGACTTGCAAGCAGGTGTAGAGCGTTGGGGCCAGGGCGAGCTGGGCGTGCGTGTAGCAGCCCAAGGCGAGGATGAAGTGGGATTTTTAGCGCAGCGCTTTAACCACGCGGCAGCGCAGATCGAGGCCCTGGTGCAGTCGCGCGATGCGCTGCTGGCCTCGCAAAAATCTTTGCTGGCCAATGCCTCGCACGAATTGCGCTCGCCGCTGGCGCGCATCCGCATGGGCCTGGAGCTGATGGGCGATGGCTCGGGCGAGGCCGTGGCCCAGCGCAGGCCGGCGATAGAGCGTAATTTGCAAGAGCTCGATATGCTGATCGACGAGATTTTGCTGGCCAGCCGTTTGGACTCTCAAGAGGCGGACATCGGCACCTTTGAGCCGGTGGATCTGGTGGGTCTGGCGGCCGAAGAGTGCGCACGGGTGCAAGCTCTTTTGCAAGATCCTCCAGCTCAGTTGTCGGTGCCTGGCGTGAGCAAACTATTGCGGCGTGCGCTGCGCAACCTGCTGGAAAACGCCAATCGCCATGGCGGCGGAGAGCTGCAGTTGCAGTTGCGCGAGGAGGCTGGCTTTGCGGTGGTCGATGTGCTCGACAAGGGCCCCGGAGTACCTCTGGCTTTACGCGAGCGCATATTCGAGCCCTTTTACCGCCTGCCCGGCGCCTCGGAGAAGGACGGTGGTGTGGGCCTGGGTCTGGCCTTGGTCAAGTCCATTGCCCAGCGCCATGGCGGTTCAGTGCAATGCAATAACCGCCCCGAAGGCGGGGCCTGCTTTAGTTTGCGGCTGCCACTGTAAGACGTCCTGCAAGGGACAAATAGGTCCTGTGGTCTCGTGGCCGGGTGGACATCGCATCAAAGCCTAATTCGCCAGCACCCAGCCCTGGGGGCCTTTGCTGTCGGGCCCTTGCAGGTCCAGAACCCTCTGGGGGCCGTCAAACCAGTGGCCTTTGGGTAAAAGGCTAAACAAAAACCTGAATATTCACCCGCATGGGGGATACCGGCATCGATCAGACAGGGCCAGAATTCACCCCATCGCTGTCACGACATCAAGAGGGCGAAAGCCCCGAAAAAGCAAAGAATTTAACGGTTCCAACGAAGTCTCCCCGGAGACATTTACAAGTCACCCTTCGGGGTGACTTTTTTTTGCCTGCAGATTCTCTTCAGGCGCCTAAGCGCTCCAGCACCATCTCCACCGTGACATCGCGCAGGCAGCGCATATGGCCCAGCGGGCATTGGCGCGCGAAGCAGGGCGCGCAATCGAGGGGCGGCTGGTAGTGGGCATCCTGTTTCAGCCAGACCACCTGCGCCAGGGGGCTGAGCGGCGGCGTGTGCAAGGGGCTGGACGAGCCAAAGATGGCCACTTGCGGCACGCCCAGTGCGGCGGCCACATGCATCAACCCGGAGTCATTGCTCACCATGGCCCGGGCGCCGGCGACCAGGGCGATGGCGTCTTGCAGGGGGGTGCGCCCGGCCAAGTCATGGCAAGTGCCCGGCTGTACGGCGTTGACCGTTGACGCGATCTGGGCGCATACCTCCGCGTCCTTGGCCGAGCCCAGCAGCAGCACCGGCAACTGGTGCTGCGCAAACAACTGCTGCGCCAATGCGGCGAAGTGTGCCCAAGGCCAGCGCTTGGCCGGGCCGTATTCCGCGCCGGGTACGAGCACAAAGTAGCGTTTTACCTGCAAGCCTTGGGCTGCCATGGCCAGCTGACAGGACTGCTGCGCTACCTGCATACGCGGCCGCGCGTCCACAGGCAGGGCGCCATCGGCCAGAGCGCCATACCAATCGACCATGGGCGGACGGGCGTGTGGGTCCGGGTTGCTCAGCCGACGCGTCAGCAGCCCATAGCGCGCTTCACCGTGGTAGCCCACGCGCTCGGGAATTCCAGCCCAAAACGGAAGCAAAGCACTTTTGAAAGAGTTGGGGCATACGATGGCTCGTTGAAACCGCCCCCGCATTTGCCGGGCCATGGCGCGGCGCGCCGACCATTGCAAGCCGCCGTGGGCAAATGGCAGCTCAATCACCTCGGCCACCGGCGCCATCGCACGATAAACCGGTGCCACCCAGGGCAGAGCGCCGACGGTGATGCGTTCACCGCGCGCGTGCAAAACGCGCAACAGGGGTTCGGTCATGACCGCGTCCCCAATCCACTGGGGCGCGATGACCAGGGTGTTAGTGGTGGGCGTCGAAATGTTCGCCGTCCTTGAGCCTATAGACGGTGCCGCAATACGGGCATTTGGCCTCACCCTTGCGGGCGATGTCCAGATAGACCTTGGGATGGGTGTTCCAGGTCTTCATATCGGCCAAGGGGCTGGGGCAAAACACGCCGCCTTGGGGGTTGAGGTCTTTGGCGAGCAGAGTGACAAGCGATTTGGACATAGGTGCTACGTGCTTGAGGGGCGGACTTCAAACCCGGGCCAGCCAGTGGCTGTACTTGGGGTTGCGGCCATTAACGATGTCAAAAAACGCGCTCTGGATTTTTTCGGTAACAGGGCCGCGTGTGCCCACGTAGTCACCTTTGCCCAGCGCAATGCGGTCGAGTTCGCGGATGGGCGTAACCTCGGCGGCAGTGCCGGTAAAGAAGGCTTCGTCGCTGATATACACCTCATCGCGTGTGATGCGCTTTTGCACCAGCTCCAGGCCCAGGTCTTTGCAAATGTGCATCACCGTGTTGCGGGTGATGCCGTTGAGCGCACCGGCGGACAGGTCCGGCGTATAAACCACGCCGTCTTTGACCACAAAGAGGTTCTCGCCCGCGCCTTCGCTGACAAAGCCATTGGCGTCGAGCAGCATGGCTTCGTCGTAGCCGTCGTCGGTGGCTTCCATATTGGCCAGGATGGAGTTGGTGTAATTGCTCACCGCCTTGGCCTGGGTCATGGTGATGTTGACATGGTGGCGGGTGTAGCTGGAAATTTTGACCCGGATGCCACGCTTCATACCTTCCTCGCCCAGGTAGGCGCCCCAGGGCCAGGCGGCGACCATGAGGTGGATGGTGTTGCCTTTGGGCGATACACCTAGTTTTTTGTCGCCTATCCAGGTCAGGGGGCGCAGGTAGCAGCTCTCGAGCTTGTTCTCGCGCACCACGTCTTTTTGCGCCTGCATCACTTCTTCCTTGGAAAATGGAATGTTCATGCGCAAAATCTTGGCGCTATTGAACAGGCGTTCGGTGTGCTCTTCTAAACGAAAAATGGCAGTGCCATTGACCGTGTTGTAAGCCCGCACGCCTTCGAAAGCGCCGCAGCCGTAGTGCAAGGTGTGGCTTAGGACGTGGATCTTGGCCTCGCGCCAATCGACCATCTGACCGTCCATCCAGATTTTGCCGTCGCGGTCGGACATGGAGGGAGGCATTGCGGTCATGGTGGGCTATCCTTTGATCGGGAAGTAAGAGAGTAAGCAGCTGATTTTACGGGGCAGCGTCCGCCATGGCCGGGAGTGGTCTGTCCAGACGCCAACTTGCCAACTTACCGCCCTGGAATTCGCACTCCACAAAAGACTGACCGGTGTCGGTCCAGCGAAAAACTTCGGGCTGTTCGCCCGCATCGCTACGCAGTTCGCCCAAGGACCGGGTCAGCGCGACCACTTGCATCAAAGATACGCCCGGATGCAGCCGGGCATTGAGCATGACGCTGCTTTGCACATGCCCTTTGGGCTGGTTCGATGCGCGTCGCAAGACTTGCAGCATACGGGTGAAATGCAAGAGCATCCACATGACCAAAGCACCTACCGCCCCGGCCACGCCGGGCCAGCCGTACCAATGGTAGCCCATGACCAGTAAGGCCACAGCGCCCAAGCGCACCGCTATCGTTTGCACCATCAAGTAATTCATGGTTGGGATTCTCGCAGCAGTTGCTTTGGGGAAAGCCCGCGCCCGCACCTTCTGCGCTTTGCGCTATCTGCGGCTAAGGTGACGCGCTACAGTGTGAGCATTGCCGCACTCGTGAGAAATCAACTATGCCAAGCCATTTGCATCAACGCGTACTGATCACTGCCGCCGCATCAGGCATTGGCCTGGTGATGGCCGACGCCTTTATGGCCGCCGGCGCCAAGGTCTATATCTGCGACCGCGACAGTGCCGCCCTGAACATTGCGCTGGCCAGTCGCCCGGCCTTGGCGGGCCAGGTCTGTGATGTCAGCGACGAGGCGCAAGTGGCCGCATTGTTTGCGGCCGCCACGGCACATCTCCAAGGCCTGGATATTTTGGTCAGCAACGCTGGGGTTGCCGGGCCGACTGCCAACCTAGAAGATATCAGCCTGGCCGATTGGCGCAACTGCCTGGCGGTGAATCTGGACTCGGCGTTTTTATGCGTCCGCGCTGCAGCGCCGCTATTGCGCGCCCAGGGCAGCGGTTCCATTATTTTGATGTCCTCGACCGCCGGTTTATTTGGCTTTCCAAGGCGCAGTCCTTATGCCTCGGCCAAATGGGCGATCCGCGGCCTGACGCGCACCCTGGCGCAAGAGCTGGGGCCGGCCGGCGTGCGGGTCAATTGCATTTGTCCGGGCTCCGTCAGCGGCGAGCGCATAGACCGCGTGATCAGCGCTGAAGCCCAGAAGACAGGTCGCAGCGAAGCGCACGTGCGCACTGAGATGACGCAAATTTCCTCGCTCAAATCTTTTATCTCGCCGCAAGACATTGCCAGCATGGCTTTGTTCATCACCTCCAGCGCAGGCGCGCGTATTTCCGGTCAGGACCTGACGGTGGACGGCCATACTGAAACCCTCTGAGCCTGCGCCCGTATTGGCCCGATTCCCTGACCGCACAACGCCAGCATCGCTATGAAAATCCAGCAGCTTGAAACTTTTACGGATGAGTTCGTTTGCTTTGTCAAACTGACCACCGACAGCGGACAGGTCGGATGGGGCCAAACCTCGACCTACAACGCCGACATCAGCGCCACTATTTTTCACCGCCAGGTCGCGCCATGGGCGCTGGGCTGGGACGCGCTGGACATCGACGGTGTCTTGCAAACCATCTGGGAAAAAGAGCACAAATACCCGGGCAGCTACCGCTGCCGTGCCATGGCCGGACTGGACACCGCAATGTGGGACTTGCGGGGCAAGATAGAGGACAAGCCGGTGGTGGAATTACTCGGAGGTAAGCCCAAGGCCTTGCGCGCCTATGCCTCTTCCATGAAGCGCGACATCACGCCGCAGGACGAAGCTGCACGCTTTGTCAAGCTGCGTGACGATGCGGGCTTTGACGCCTTCAAGTGGCGCGTGGCCGCCGAATGCGGGCGCGATGTGGACGAGTGGCCAGGACGCACCGAAGCGGTGGTACCCGTGGTGGCGCGTGCGCTGGGTGAGGGTGTGGCCAAATTGGTCGATGCCAATAGCGGGTTTTCGCCGGCACGCGCTATCGCGGTGGGTCATATGCTGGAGGCCGAAGGCATTGGCCATTTTGAGGAGCCCTGCCCGTACTGGGAGTTTGCCCAAACGCGCGAGGTGACGCAGGCCTTGAAGCTGGACGTCACCGGCGGCGAGCAGGACTGGGATTTGCCGACCTGGGAGCGCATGTTGGACCAGCAGGTGGTGGACATTGTGCAGCCCGATGTGATGTACATGGGTGGCTTGACGCGCACCTTGGCCGTGGCCCGTATGGCTGCAGAGCGGGGTATCGCCTGTACTCCGCATAGCGCCAATTTATCCTTGGTGACTATGTGCACTATGCATTTGCTGGGCGCGATTCCCAATGCAGGCAAATATCTTGAGTTGTCCATTGAAGGGCCAGACTATTACCCCTGGCAGCAGGAACTGTTTTTGGGTGACCCTTATGCCGTTCGAGATGGCAAGGTGCAAATACCTTCTGAGCCTGGCTGGGGTGTGCAAATCAATCCGGCCTGGCTATCGCGTGCGACTTACCAATCGAGTGTGTTGAAGGTTTGAGTGCGCATTTTCCTTGCCCTTCTTGCAACGCGAGGCGCAACGTTCGCCTCCCGGCCCCGGCCTGCCGCTGCCGCCGCGCGGGCTCAGCGCATCAAGAGCAAAAGCAGGGCGCTTCTTAGTGCCCGCCACCCAGATAAGCCGCTTTTACCGCCGGGTCATCTTGCAACTGCGCTGCCGGACCGTGCACGGAAATGTGGCCGTTTTCGAGTACGTAGCCGTAATCGGCCACTTTGAGTGCGGCTGCGGCGAACTGTTCCACCAGCAGCATCGTGACACCGCGCGACTTGAGGTCGGCGATGATGCGAAATACCTCTTCCACCAGGATGGGCGCCAGGCCCATGGAGGGCTCGTCCAGAAGCACGATCTCGGGGTTGAGCATTACGGCGCGGGCCATGGCCAGCATTTGTTGCTCGCCACCGGACAAGGTGCCGGCCAATTGGGTGCGACGCTCCTTGAGGCGTGGAAATAAGTCCATGGCGCGTTCTAGGTCGCCTTGCACATCGCCCTTGGGGCGGCTGCCAGTCAAACGTGGGAAAGCGCCCAGGATCAGGTTGTCAGTGACTGACATGGTGGCAAATACGCGGCGGCCTTCGGGCGAGTGGGCCAGGCCGAGCTTGGCGATGGTGAAAGACTCCATGCCATCGGTCCGTGTGCCGTTCAGGCTGATCTCGCCCGCGCTGGGGCTGATCATGCCGGAGATGGCACGCATGGTGGTCGTCTTACCGGCGCCGTTGGAGCCAATCAGCGTGACCACTTTGCCTTTGGGAACTTCCATTGAAATTCCATGCAGGACTTGCACTTTGCCGTAACCGGCTTCCAGATTTTTGATGCTCAACATAAACAATAGTCCTGTGCGTTCAAGCGGCGGGAGCGCCCAGATAGGCTTCGATCACTTTTTCATCAGCCTGTACTTGTGCCGGCTTGCCTTCGGCAATCTTCTGGCCGAAATCGAGCACCGATACCGAGTCGCACACCGTCATCACCACATCCATGTGGTGTTCGATCAGTATGACAGTGATGCCGTGGTCGCGAATTTTGCGAATGATGGCGATCAACTCCTTGATGTCGGGCGCGGTCAAA
>JBBAPY010000001.1:0-32855 GCA_040400635.1 Rhodoferax sp. | reverse complement strand
CCTTGGTGGACGCGATGAGCGTCGCTGGCATTTTGGTGCCAGCGAGCGTCGGGATTTTTGTGGTCGCTTGGATTTTTCAATTCATCGGCCACCATCTGGAGGGCAAAAAGCCCTCGTTCTTTGAGGATCTGCAGTACCTGCTGGTCGGGCCCTTGTTTGTATTGAGCAAGGCCTTTGAGCGCCTGAACGTGCGCTGGTAAGCCGGTGCTAGCTTCCACTGCGTGTGGGCCAAGGCCGGCGTTTTTTGTCATGCAGATTGTGCGCAACCAAGAGGGGCACCACCGATGGCACGGGTAGCCGTTGTAGGCGCGGGCTTTGTCGGGCTTTCATCGGCCTATTGGCTGATGCGCGACGGCCACCAGGTGAGTTTGTACGAGCCGCGTGGCGCAGCGGGCGGCGCCTCTTTTGGCAATGCCGGCACCTTTGCCAATTACGCCTGCATCCCGGTCAACAACCCCTCGGTGTTCCGCGATTTGCCGCGCTATTTGTTTTCATCGCAAAGTCCATTGCGGGTACGTTGGTCGCATCTGCATTCCCTGGCCCCCTGGCTTGCGCGCTTTATGTGGGCCTCCACCCCGGCGCGTTACAGCGCCACGGCAAGCGCCCTTTCGCATCTGCTGGCCCGCGCGCAAAGCGGCTACGACGCGATGTTGGCCCAGGCTGATTTACATCGTTTCGTCCGGCCACAGGAATGCTTGTATTTGTATTCCAGCGCCGCCGCTTTTCAAGGCGCACGCGAGACCCTGGCATTGCGCCGCCGTTTGGGCGTGGAAGCGGACATTTTGGATGCGCAGGCCATCGCCCAGTTGGAGCCTCAGCTCAGCCCGATTTTTCATCGCGGCGCTTTGTTCAAAGGCTCCTGGCATTTAAGCGACCCCTCGGCCTTCTTGCATGCCTTGCTGGCCTATTTGCAAACCCAAGGCCTGGTAATGCACCCGGTCGCTGTTACCGGTGTGCAAGCGGACGATCGGCAGGTACGCGTGCGTGGCCTGGACCATGAGAGCGCCTACGATTACCTGGCCTTGTGCGCCGGTGTGCACTCCAAGGACTTGGCGGCGCAATGTGGCGACGATGTGCCTCTGCAAGCCGAGCGCGGTTACCACCTGATGTTTCCCGGCAGCAGCCCCTTGATTTCACGCCCGGTAGGTTGGGCAGAGCGCGGTTTTTACATGACCCCTATGGCCCAAGGCCTGCGCGTGGCGGGCACGGTGGAGTTGGCGGGCTTAGGCCAGGAAATGCACCCGGGCTTGCTCGATTTGCTGCACTTTGCCTCGCGCCGCGCCTTGCCTGCATTGGGTGCGCCGCAAGCGCCGTGGTTAGGTTTTCGGCCGACCTTGCCCGATGGGCTGCCGGTGCTGGGACGTTCGCGCAAAAGCGCGCGCGTGGTGTACGCCTTTGGCCACCAGCACATCGGGCTGACTCTGGGGGGCTTGAGCGGGAGTTTGGTAGCCGATATCGTGGGCGAGCGACCCACCGCCCTGAACCTGGATGCTTTTACCGCCCAACGGTTTTGATCCAGCGCAGCACAGTGATTTCCCACGCGGGGTGGCGCCGGTTACGCTATGGCCATGCAGAACAGGAACGCGCTCTCTACCAAATTGGTCACGATTGGCGCTGTATTGCTTTGCGTTGCGTTGTTGTCCATCGGTCTGACACTGCGGGTTACTTGGCAGCTCGAGGGCGGCGCTGCGGCGGTGAACGAGGCCGGGCGCATGCGCATGCAGATGTGGCGACTCAACAGCACTGCGCAGTCAAACCATTCGGAACAAGCGGTTGCCGCGCTGGTCGATGAGTTCAGCAAAAGCCTTGCGCTTCTCAAGACCGGTGATCCGGGTAGACCGCTGTTTATGCCGATCAACGATGAGGTGGACGCCCGCTTTCGTAGCGTGCAGGCACACTGGGCAAGCAATCAGGGCATCTGGCTGGGAAGCGCTTCACCCGACATCGATCAGGCGCTGCTTGCGACTTCCCAGACCGTGGCTGCGGTGGACAGTTTGGTTACCGCTATCGAACAGCAGTTATCGCGCCTGACCGCCATTCTGAATCTGTTTCAGTTTTTCATGATGGCGCTGGCAATTGCCGGCGCAGTGGTCATGCTCTATACCGGCTACCAGTACGTTATCAATCCCCTGGGAAATTTGCAGCGCGCCTTGCACAGCATCCAAAATGGAAATTTCACCGCACGCATTGACGTGGATACGGATGATGAGTTTGGCCAAGTTGCCAGTGGCTTCAATGGAATGGCTTCTGAGCTGCAAGGCCTTTACGAAGGGCTGGAAACGCAGGTGAAGATCAAGACGCAACACATTGAGGCACAGCGGGCGCGGCTGGAATCCTTGTATGAAATTAGCGCGTTTTCGGCCAGTGCTGCAAGTATCGAAGAACTATCGCGTGGATTTGCCAAACGCGTTCGGGTGGTGGTCGCTGCTGATGCGGCGGTGATTCGTTGGTCAGATGAGGCCAATCAGCGCTACTTGATGCTTGCGTCCGATTGTTTCCCGCAGGACATGTTGGATTCGGAACGTAGTCTCTTAGCCGGTGCCTGTGCCTGTGGGAACCTGAAATCGGATGCGCGAACCCGTGTCATCCCGATTCTTGAACACGGAGATTCGCCCATGCGTGCGTGCGTGCGTGCGGGTTTTGTGAATGTGGTCAGCGTTCCTATCCGCTTGCAGCAGCGCGTACTGGGGGAAATTGACCTGTTTTTTCGCAGCGATGTGCAACTGAGCCCGCAGGAGACGGATTTGCTCGATGCACTGGCCAGCCATTTGGCCAGTGGTTTGGAGAGCTTGCGTGCTGCCGCTTTGGAGCGCGAAGCGGCGGTGGGCGAGGAGCGTGCGCTGCTGGCGCGTGAGCTGCACGACTCCATTGCGCAGTCCCTGTCCTTTCTGAAAATTCAGGTTCAACTTCTGCGTACGGCATCGCGCAACGCACAGGCCGAAAATGTGAAAGTCGCCTTGGATGAACTGGACACAGGGCTGCGGGAAAGCATCAATGACGTGCGTGAGTTGCTCGTGCACTTTCGCACCCGAACCAACACGGTGGACATTGAGGCTGCGTTGCAGGAGACCTTGCAAAAGTTCAAGCACCAGACGGGCTTGCCTACGCAATTGCAGGTCAGCGGTGAGGGCTTGCCACTGCCAGCCGATGTGCAGCTGCAGGTTTTACACGTCATCCAAGAGGCGCTCTCCAACGTGCGCAAGCATTCGCAGGCCAAAGGGGTTTTTCTGGAAGTGTCCAAGGGCGCTGCGTGGCGTTTTGAGGTGCGTGACGATGGCTGCGGCTTCAGCGGCATGAGCCCGCAGGGGCAATCCACCCATGTCGGCATGCAGATCATGCGCGAGCGCGCTGCCCTCATTGGTGCCACGGTATCTGTGCAGTCAGCGCCGGGGCAGGGTAGCCGCGTCGTTCTGATCTTGCCGGCGCACCCCGTATCGGGTGTTAACGGCGGGGGCATGCATTTGGATGCCCAAGCGCTTGGTGCACGGGACGGCGCTGCGTAAGCATTGCGCCCGACAATGCAAGCCATGCACCCCATCCAATTGCTGGTCATTGACGACCACACGCTGTTTCGCCGCGGCCTCATTTCGCTCTTGTCACAAGATGGCCGCTTCGCCATTGCGGGTCAGGCCGGTGACATGGGAGAAGCCTTGCGTTGCTGTCGCAAGGAGCGGCCCCAGGTGATCCTGCTGGACAACCATTTGCCGGGGGTGCGTGGGGTTGATGGCATTGGGGCGCTCAAGGACAGTTATCCGGGCGCCCGCATTTTGATGCTGACCGTGAGCGAGAGCGAGGCCGACCTGACCGCCGCCATGCTCGCCGGGGCTGACGGGTATCTGCTCAAAACAGTGGAGACCGAGCAGTTGTGCGACTCGATTGAAAAAGTCCTCGGCGGTGAGTGTGTGATCAGCCCGGACATGATGACGAAATTCGTGGCTGCCTTTCGCGCCAAGGGCCCTGATCACGCAAGCGTGGCCACTGCGCTTGCCCTGGCGCCGAGCTTGCAGGACGCGGCGTTTGAGTCACTTTCAGGCCGCGAACGCCAGATTCTGTGCATCATTGCCCGCGGCGATAGCAACAAGCTGATTGCGCGCGAGCTGGCGATTGCGGAGGCCACGGTCAAAGTGCATGTGCAGCACATCTTTCGTAAGCTCGCGCTCAGCTCCAGGGTGCAGGCGGCGCTATATGCTGCTGCACGCGGCCTGGTTTGAGCCAGATCAAGCGTAAGCGGGTCTCTGGGCTCTCTACTACTTCAGAACTAGGGCAGCCACGGCTGCCCTAGTTCTTTGGAGTCCACGCACGCATTCTTTAGAAGGATATTCAACGCGCAGCGAAAGCCCGAAAGTCATGCCATCACAACAGGAGTGCGCATGCCTACCCAAATTCAGGATCCCAAAAGAGCCTGGTCGGTGCTGATTGTCAGCACGCTGGCCTTTACGGTCTGCTTCATGGTTTGGATGATGTTTGGCGTGATCGGTATTCCGATCAAGAAAATGCTCGATCTCAATGCCACCCAGTTCGGCCTGCTAACCGCTATGCCGGTTCTGACGGGTTCGCTGATTCGTGTACCGCTGGGCATCTGGACCGACCGGTATGGCGGTCGCATCGTGATGGCCTGCCTCATGGCGGCCACCGTGCCTGCAATCTGGATGATGGGCTATGCCACCGCCTACTGGCACTTTCTCACCATAGGCCTTTTCGTTGGTTTGGCCGGCGGTTCCTTTTCGGTGGGGACGCCTTATGTGGCACGCTGGTTCCCCAAGAGCCGCCAGGGTATGGCGATGGGTGTTTACGGCGCGGGTAACTCGGGCGCAGCGGTCAATAAATTTTTGGCACCGGTGTTGTTGGTGGCCTTTGGCTGGGCCGCAGTACCCCATGTTTACGCCGCCATCATGCTGGGAACCTTGGTGCTGTTTTGGATGTTCAGCCATTCCGATCCAAGCCACCAGGTGGCGAGCAATGTCAAATTCATGGACCAGTTGCAGGCCTTGAAGGACCCCAAGGTCATCAAGTACTGCCAGTACTACAGCATTGTGTTTGGCGGCTATGTGGCCATGTCTTTGTGGATGGTGCAGTACTACGTGGGCGAATTCGGTCTGGACATTCGCATGGCCGCGCTTCTGGCCGCCTGCTTCTCGCTACCCGGGGGCGTGTTACGCGCCTTTGGAGGCATTCTTTCGGATAAATACGGCGCCCACGCGGTGACATGGTGGGTGCTATGGGTGAGCTGGATCTGCTTGTTCCTCTTGTCTTACCCGCAGACCGACTTCACGGTAATGACGGTGACCGGTCCGGCCACGTTTCACATCGGTCTGAATGTGTATTTTTTTACCGGTCTGATGTTTATTCTGGGTATTGCCTGGGCCTTCGGCAAGGCCAGCGTCTTCAAGTACATCAGCGATGACTACACCGACAACATTGGAACCATCAGCGGCATCGTAGGCCTGGCCGGCGGTCTGGGCGGCTTTGTGCTACCCGTCCTGTTTGGCGCGCTGATGGACCTCACCGGCGTGCGCTCCAGCGCTTTCATGCTGATGTACGGCGTGGTCTGGGTCTCGCTGATCTGGATGTATTGGACCGAGGTGCGCAGCCGCCCGGTCATGGGCCAGCACGCAGGCTTAGTTCCCTCGCAGGTCTGAATCTCTTTTCACCGAAAGCAAGCAATGAACACCAAGACACAAAGCGGCGCCGACCTGGCCGACTGGCGCCCGGAAGACGAGCAATTCTGGGAAAGTACCGGCAAAAAAATCGCCTACCGCAACCTCTGGATATCCGTGCCGGCGCTTTTGTGCGGCTTCGCCATCTGGGGCATGTGGGGCATCATCACGGTGCAGATGCTGAACCTGGGTTTCCCCTTCACCCAGGCGGAGTTGTTCTCGCTCACAGCTATAGCGGGCCTGGCTGGTGCCACCATGCGCATCCCGGCGTCGTTTTTGATTCGCGTGGCCGGTGGACGCAACACCATCTTTTTGACCACAGCGATGCTGCTGGCGCCCGCACTGGGCACCGGCATCGTGCTGCAGCACCCCGAGTGGCCGCTCTGGACCTTTCAGTTGATGGCGCTGTGGTCAGGTGTGGGTGGCGGCAACTTTGCCAGCTCCATGTCCAACATCAGCACCTTCTTTCCTAAGCGCCTGCAGGGCACGGCGCTGGGCTTGAATGCGGGTCTGGGTAACTTTGGCGTGACCACCATGCAAATCGTGATCCCTTTGGTCATGACCCTGAGCATCTTCGGCGGCATGGGTGGTGAGGCCATGGTGCTGGTGAAAGACAGCGGCTGGATTTTGGGCAAGATTGTGGCGGGCACGCCCACCTGGATTCAGAACGCCGGCTTTGCCTGGTTGCTGTCGCTGATTCCCTTATCGGTGTTCGCTTGGTATGGGATGAACAACCTGAACACGGTGACACCGGACAGCGGCGGCACACTTGCGGCCTTTCTGAAAATCATCTGGCTCTACACCCTGTCTTTTGTGCCTGCCGGTCTGGGCCTGTACCTGTACCTGCCCGCGCCCACAGGGCTGGGCATCCTCAACATGTGGATTGCCATGCCGCTG
The DNA here is from genome assembly GCA_040400635.1 of Rhodoferax sp. Classification (GTDB taxonomy): domain Bacteria; phylum Pseudomonadota; class Gammaproteobacteria; order Burkholderiales; family Burkholderiaceae_C; genus Allorhodoferax. The sequence goes on along the minus strand of JBBAPY010000001.1, from coordinate 26,301 downwards.
ATTGTGTTCAGCACTTTGATGATGATGCGCCTGGCCGCCTTGGGCGCGATGAAGGACAACATCGCCAAGCAGTTCGCCATCTTTGGCAATAAGCACACCTGGTCGCTCACGCTCTTGTACATCGTCACCTTCGGCTCCTTCATTGGTTTTTCAATGGCGCTGCCCTTGTCCATCACGGTGATCTTTGGCATCAGCCATCTGCCCGATGCCGCCGGTGTCATGCAGCACACCCTAAAGAATCCCAATGCCCCTTCGGCCCTGACCTATGCCTGGATTGGCCCGTTTGTGGGTGCCTTGGTGCGCCCTATCGGCGGCTGGATTTCCGACAAGATTGGCGGCTCCATCGTGACGCAGGCGATCTCGGCCGTGATGGTGCTGGCCTCGGTGGCGGTGGGTTATGTGATGTTGTTGGCCTACGGTTCGGCCACGCCCGAGCAGTACTTCATGCCTTTCATGGTGCTGTTCATCGTGCTGTTTACCGCCAGCGGTATCGGCAACGGTTCCACTTTTCGCACCATCGGCGTGATCTTTGACCGCACGCAGGCAGGGCCGGTCTTGGGTTGGACTTCGGCCATCGCCGCCTACGGTGCCTTTATTGCGCCGGTGGTGATTGGTTCGCAGATCAAGGCCGGCACCCCGCAGCTGGCGATGTACGGATTTGCATGTTTTTACGCCCTATGTCTGGTGTTGAACTGGTGGTTTTATCTGCGCAAGGGTGCAGAGATAAAGAACCCCTGAGCACACCCGCAAACCAGCACAACACTTTCAAAACGGAGTAAACAATGAGCCATTTTCTGGATCGCCTGAGCCACTTCCGGGCACCGAAGGAAAGCTTTTCCGACGGCCACGGCCGCACCACGGGTGAGGATCGGACCTGGGAAGACGCCTACCGCGACCGGTGGGCGCACGACAAAATCGTGCGCAGCACCCACGGCGTCAATTGCACGGGTTCTTGCTCCTGGAAGATCTACGTCAAGGGTGGCATTGTCACCTGGGAAACCCAGCAAACCGACTACCCGCGTACGCGTGCAGACCTGCCCAACCATGAGCCGCGTGGTTGCGCCCGCGGTGCCTCCTACTCCTGGTATTTGTACAGCGCCAATCGCGTCAAATATCCCATGATTCGGGCCCGCCTGCTGACGCAGTGGCGCGCTGCCCTGGCTGTTTTCAAAGACCCGGTGAAGGCCTGGGCTGCAATGGTGGAAAACGACAGCGCCCGCAGCCAGTGGGTCAAGCAACGTGGCCTCGGTGGCTTTGTGCGCAGCAGCTGGGACGAGGTCAACGAGCTCATCGCCGCAGCCAACGTCTACACCGCCAAGAAGTGGGGCCCGGACCGGGTGATCGGCTTCTCGCCCATCCCCGCTATGTCGATGGTCAGTTATGCCGCGGGCAGCCGCTACCTCTCTCTCATTGGCGGCGTGTGCATGAGCTTTTACGACTGGTATTGCGATCTGCCGCCGGCCAGCCCGCAAGTCTGGGGAGAGCAGACCGACGTGCCTGAGTCCGCCGATTGGTACAACGCCAACTTCATCATCGCCTGGGGCTCTAACGTGCCACAAACGCGCACACCCGATGCCCATTTCCTGACCGAGGTGCGCTACAAAGGCTGCAAGACCGTAGCCATCACGCCCGACTATGCAGAGGTCAGCAAGCTGGCCGACCTGTGGATGCACCCTAAGCAAGGCACGGATGCGGCCGTGGCCATGGCCATGGGCCACGTAATCTTGAAAGAGTTTTACTTCGACAAGCGCAGTGCTTACTTTGATGACTACGTGCGCCGCTATACCGACATGCCCAACCTGGTGCAGTTGGAAGAGCGCAAGCTGCCCGACGGTTGCACGGTGCTGGTGCCCGGCGCCTACCTGCGCGCCAGTGACTTCAACGGCAAGCTCGGCCAGGCCAACAACCCCGAGTGGAAGACCCTGGCCATCGACGAGAGCGACAAGATCGTGGTGCCCAATGGCAGCATCGGTTTTCGCTGGGGCGCAGAAGGCCGCGCCGACGTTGGCAAATGGAATCTGGAAGACAAGGAAGCGCGCAACGATTCCGCTATCAAACTCAAGCTCAGTTTGATGGAGGCATCTTCCGGCGGTGTGGCTGCCGACTACGAAATCGGTGAAGTGGGCTTCCCCTATTTCGGCGGCATTGACACGCCCAACTTCAGCGCCAATAAACAGAGCGTAGCGGTGGACGACATCCTGGTGCGCAAGGTGCCGGTGCGTCGCATCCAACTGGGCAAAGCCGGGCAAGAGCGCACGGCGCTGATTGCCACGGTGTTTGACCTCACCGTGGCCAACTACGGTGTGGCCCGTGGCATCCCCGGTGAAAACGCCGCCCTCAGTTTTGATGACGATACGCCTTACACCCCCGCTTGGCAGGAAAAGATTACCGGCGTCAAGCGCGACCAGATCATCGCCGTGGCACGCCAGTTTGCTGATAACGCCGACAAGACCCAAGGCAAGTCCATGGTCATCATCGGCGCGGCAATGAACCACTGGTACCACAGCGATATGAATTACCGCGGCATCATCAATATGTTGATGATGTGCGGCTGCATCGGCAAGAGCGGCGGCGGCTGGGCGCACTACGTGGGACAAGAAAAACTGCGCCCGCAGACCGGCTGGACTGCGCTGGCCTTCGCGCTGGACTGGGTGCGCCCGCCACGGCAGATGAACAGCACCAGCTTCTTTTACGCGCACACCGACCAGTGGCGTTACGAAAAACTGGGTGTCGATGAAATTCTTTCGCCCCTGGCCGACAAGCGCAAATATGGCGGCAGCCTGATTGACTACAACGTGCGCGCCGAGCGCATGGGCTGGCTGCCCAGTGCGCCCCAGTTGCAGACCAACCCCTTTCAAGTGGTCAAAGACGCCATGGCGGTGGGTATGGACCCTAAGGACTATGCGGTGAAGTCGCTCAAGGACGGCAGCCTGAAGATGAGCTGCGAGGACCCGGACCATCCCGCCAACTGGCCACGCAATATGTTTGTCTGGCGCTCCAATCTGCTGGGTTCTTCCGGTAAAGGGCATGAATACTTCATGAAGCATTTGCTGGGCACCACCCACGGCGTGCAGGGCAAGGACCTGGGCGTGCAAGATGCCAAACCTGCCGAAGTGCAATGGCATAAGGAAGCACCGCAAGGCAAGCTGGACTTGCTGGTCACGCTGGACTTTCGCATGAGCACCACTTGCCTGTATTCCGACATCGTGCTGCCCACGGCTACGTGGTACGAGAAAAATGATCTCAATACCAGCGACATGCATCCCTTTATCCACCCGCTGTCCACTGCGGTGGACCCGGCATGGCAATCCAAGAGCGACTGGGACATTTACAAGGGATTTGCCCAGGCCTATAGCAAGGTCTGCGTCGGTCACCTGGGTGTAGAAAAGGAAGTGGTGTTGACCCCGCTGATGCACGACACCCCGGCCGAGCTGGCCCAGCCCTTTGACGTGAAAGATTGGAAACGTGGCGAGTGCGAGTTGATTCCAGGCAAGACCGCTCCCCAGATTGCGGTGATCGAGCGCGATTACCCCAATACCTTTAAGCGCTTCACCGCGCTGGGTCCGTTGATGGACAAGGTGGGCAATGGCGGCAAGGGCATTGGCTGGGACACCAAGACCGAGGTGCAACAACTGGCCGAACTTAACGGCAAAGTGCACACCGAAGGTGTCACCAAGGGCATGCCAAAAATCGAGAGCGACATTGACGCCTGCGAAGTGGTGCTGCAGCTGGCCCCCGAGACCAATGGCCATGTGGCTGTGAAAGCATGGCAGGCGCTGGGCAAGATCACCGGACGCGACCATACCCATTTAGCCATTCACCGCGAAGACGAAAAAATTCGCTTTCGCGATATTCAGGCTCAACCGCGCAAGATTATTTCCAGCCCGACGTGGAGCGGCATTGAATCCGAGACCGTGAGCTACAACGCCGGCTACACCAATGTGCACGAGCTGATCCCATGGCGCACCCTGACCGGCCGCCAGCACTTCTATTTGGATCACCCTTGGATGATCGCTTTCGGGGAAGGCCTGAGCAGCTACCGCCCGCCGGTAGACCTCAAGGCAGTGGCCGGCATCATCGACAGGAAGCCCAATGGCAACAAGGAAATTTCCTTGAACTTCATCACGCCGCACCAAAAGTGGGGCATTCACAGCACCTACACCGACAACCTGATGATGCTCACGCTCAATCGCGGTGGCCCGGTGATTTGGCTCAGCGAAGACGATGCCAAAGTGGCCGGCATTGAGGACAACGACTGGGTCGAGCTCTTCAATATCAACGGTGCTATTGCCGCCCGCGCCGTGGTCAGCCAGCGGGTGAATCCGGGCATGGTGATGATGTACCACGCGCAGGAAAAAATCATCAACACGCCCGGTGCAGAAATCACCGGAACCCGCGGCGGCATTCACAACTCGGTGACGCGCATCGTGACCAAACCCACGCACATGATTGGTGGCTACGCGCAGTTCAGCTATGGCTTTAACTACTACGGAACGATTGGCACCAACCGCGACGAGTTTGTGGTGGTGCGCAAGATGCGCAAGGTCGACTGGTTGGACGGCGAAGCGGCCCCGACCATCCAGGCATAAGCACCAAGGAGAAACACAATGAAAATACGCGCCCAAATCGCCATGGTGCTGAACCTGGACAAGTGCATTGGCTGCCACACCTGCTCGGTCACCTGTAAAAACGTCTGGACTTCTCGGCCCGGCATGGAATACGCCTGGTTCAACAACGTGGAAACCAAGCCCGGCATCGGCTACCCCAAAGAGTGGGAAAACCAGGACAAATGGAACGGGGGTTGGGTTCGCAAGGCCGATGGCTCTATCGAGCCCAAGCAAGGCGGCAAGTGGAAGCTGCTGATGCGCATCTTCTCCAACCCCAATATGCCGCAGATTGACGACTACTACGAGCCCTACACCTTCGACTACGAGCACCTGCAGTCCGCACCTGAGGGCAAGCACGCACCAACGGCGCGTCCGCGCAGCCTGATCACCGGCAAACGCATGGAAAAAATCGTCTGGGGCCCGAACTGGGAAGAAATTTTGGGCGGTGAATTCAGCAAGCGCAGCAAGGACGCCAATCTGGCAAATTTTGACCAAGTGCAAAAGGACATGGTCGGCCAGTTTGAAAACACTTTCATGATGTACCTGCCGCGCCTGTGTGAGCACTGCCTCAACCCGGCCTGCGTGGCCAGCTGCCCAAGTGGATCGATCTACAAACGCGAAGACGACGGCATTGTCTTGATCGACCAGGACAAGTGCCGCGGTTGGCGCATGTGCGTCTCGGGTTGCCCCTACAAGAAAATTTACTACAACTGGAAAAGCGGTAAGGCCGAGAAGTGCATCTTCTGCTACCCGCGCATTGAAGCGGGGCAACCCACGGTGTGCTCCGAGACCTGCGTGGGCCGCATCCGCTACCTGGGTGTGGTGCTGTATGACGCAGACCGGATTGCCCAGGCGGCCAGTGTGGTGGACGAGAAAGACCTGTACCAGGCGCAACTGGACATCTTCCTGGACCCCCACGACCCCAAGGTGATCGCCCAGGCCCGCCTCGATGGCATCCCTGAATCCTGGCTGATTGGCGCACGCAACAGCCCGGTCTACAAAATGGCGGTGGACTGGAAAGTGGCCCTGCCGCTGCACCCTGAGTACCGCACGCTGCCCATGGTCTGGTATGTTCCGCCGCTCTCTCCCATCAACTCGGCTGCCAACGCCGGCCACATTGGTATCAATGGCGAGATACCAGACCTGGCACAAATGCGTATTCCGGTGCAGTACCTGGCCAACCTGCTAACTGCTGGCGACACCGCGCCCGTGGTGCGTGCCTTAGAGCGCATGCTGGCCATGCGCGCCTACCAGCGCAGCAAGCATGTGGACCAAGAGCAAAACCTCGCCGTTTTGGAACAGGTCGGCTTGACGGTGGCCCAGGTGGAGGAGATGTACCAAATCATGGCCATTGCCAACTACGAAGACCGCTTTGTGATCCCGAGTTCGCACCGCGAGTACGCCGAAAACGCTTTTGACCTGCGCGGCGGCTGTGGCTTTTCCTTTGGCAACGGTTGCTCGGAGGGGAGCTCCGAGACCAGTCTGTTTGGCGGTGCCAAACCACGCACCATTCCCATTAAGTCCTATGTTTAAGGTAAGCGCGCCATGAAAAACAACCGTTATTCCCTGCGTGCACTCAGCGCCTTGATGGGCTACCCAGATGCCCAATTACGCAGCCATCTGCCCGAGCTACTGCAGGCCATCGACAAAGAGGCAGTGATCCCTGCCGCGCGCCGCCAGGCGCTGCACGCTTTTGCAACCGAGCTCACGCGCCTGGACCCCATGGAAGTAGAGGCGCGCTATGTGGAAACCTTTGACCGGGGCCGCGCCACCTCGCTGCACATGTTCGAGCATATCCACGGTGATTCGCGCGAACGGGGCCCGGCCATGGTTGATCTGGTGCAGACCTACGAAAAGGCTGGCCTGATGATGTCCCCCGATGAGTTACCGGACCACTTGTGCGTGGTGCTGGAATTCGCCTCCACCCAGCCGCCCAAATTGGCAAGCGAGTTTCTGGGTGAGATGGCCCATATCCTGTCCGCCATCTTCAGTGCGCTGGTGCAAGGTGGCAGCCCCTATGCCACGCCGCTTGCCGCCGTGCTGGAACTGTGCGGGCAGCGCGTGCAGTCCGTGGCCATCGTCGCCGACGAGGCCATGGACGACCTCTGGCAGGAGCCCCAAGCCTTTGACGGCTGCAGCACCAAAGGCCAGTCCAAGCCGGGGCAAGCGCAGACGATCCACTTGGTTCGAAAAACTGCGGTGCCACTCCATCCGGCGACGGTTACCGTCGCTTCGGTTTTTGCCAAGGGCCAGACCGCACAAGAAGTCCAAGGAGCGCGCATATGACTTACCTTGACAACCTTTTGTTCGGTTACTACCCCTATATCTGCCTGAGCATTTTCCTGCTGGGTAGCCTGATGCGCTTTGACCGTGACCAGTACACCTGGAAGAGCGATTCCTCGCAGCTGCTGCGCGCGGGCCAGTTGCGTTGGGGCAGCAATCTGTTTCACGTCGGTGTTTTATTCCTCCTGGGCGGGCACACGTTTGGCATGTTGACGCCCCATTTTCTTTACGAACCCTTTATGAGTGCGGGCAGCAAGCAAATCATGGCCATGGTCTCGGGCGGCGCTTTCGGCATTCTGGGATTTATCGGCGTGAGCATGCTGCTGCAACGCCGACTGGGCGATGAGCGTATCCGCGTTAACTCCAAAACCAGTGACATCGTGCTGTTAGTCTTGCTATGGCTGCAACTGGCCTTGGGTTTGGCCACCATCCCGCTATCGGCCCAGCATCTGGACGGCAGCATGATGATGAAGCTAGCCGATTGGGCCCAGCACATCGCCACATTCCAAGCCGGTGCGCCGCAGTTGTTGAATGACGCTAGCTGGGTCTTCAAGCTGCATATGTTTTTGGGCATGTCGATCTTTTTGATCTTCCCCTTCACTAGGCTGGTGCATGTGTGGAGCGGCTTTGGCACCGTGGCCTATCTGGTGCGACCTTACCAACTGGTGCGCAGCCGGCGCCTGGGGATGGTCGAGCGTGAACCCCTCAGCAGAAACGCCCGCTAAGCGCCCATAGTTTTAGGACACAGCATGAACACAACTTCCATTGTCAGCAAAGGGTGCGGTGGCGGTACCTGCGGCTGCGGCTCCCAGGTGGCCTCGCCAGACCCGGTCACGATCGCATCCATCAACGGCATCGCCCTGCATGGCCCGAACGCGCGGCCCGATGAAGAAAGCCTGCGCGAACAGGCCTTTACCGAGCTGCTGCGCCAGCAGGCAGTGCAGATGGGGCTTTTGCCCCGCGCAGCGGTGTTGGAGACACCAGCGCTTGGTGCATCCGAGCGTAGCGTGCTAGAGGCCATGGTGGATGCAGCGGTGCAAGTGCCTGCGCCCACCGAGGAGGAATGCCAGCGCTACTTTGCCGCCCGAAAAAATCAGTACCTGGTCGGCCAGGCGGTGCATTTGCGCCATATCTTGTTTGCGGTGACGCCAGGCGTGAACGTACAGTCACTCAGCGTGCATGCCGACAAGGCGCTCATTAGCCTGCTTGGCAAAAACGTTCCCATAGATTTGTTTGGCAAGCTGGCGGCGGAGCTTTCTAACTGCCCGAGCAGCATCCAAGGTGGCGACCTGGGCTGGCTTGGTCCGCAGGACTGTGCGCCCGAACTGGCCAGCATTTTGTTCTTTCAAGCGGAGGTGCCTGTGGGCCTGGGTGTTTTGCCGCGCCTGGTGCACACCCGCTTTGGTTTTCACATCATCGAGATACGCGAGCGGCGCGAGGGCAAGCCGCTGGATTTTGCGGACGTGCGCGAGCGTGTGGCCGCGCAACTGGCCCTGCAATCGCGCGCCAAGGCCTTGCACCAATACATGGGTTTACTAGTGGGACGGGCGCGGGTCGAAGGGATCACATTGAAGGCTTTTGACTCACCCCTGGTGCAGTGAGCAAGGCAATGCACGCGGTGCAATGAAAACATGCCGATCAATGACATGCCCAGCGCGCTCTCGGAGCTTTTGCATTTGCGTCAGACCATCCTGCCCAAGCGGCTGATGGCGCCGGGCCCCGATGCCGAGCAACTCGCACGCATCTTGGATGCGGCTGCGCATGCGCCGGACCATGGGCAACTGCTGCCCTGGCGTTTTGTGCTGATCGCCGATGCCGAGCGTGCAGCACTGGGACAGGCGTTTTCTGATGCACTGCTGGAGCGCGATCCCACCGCTTTGCCTGAACAACTGCAGCAAGCCCACGAAAAAGCACTGCGCGCGCCACTGCTCATGCTGCTGGTCGTGGAGGATGTGCGCGGTGACGAGCGAATCGGTTTGTTGGAGCGGGTGGTGTCGGCGGGTTGCGCTGTGCAGAACATGCTCTTAATGGCCACGGCACAGGGGTTTGGATCTGCGCTAAGCAGTGGCAAGGCCCTGACCTCCTCCAGCCTGCGCGCACTGTTGGGTCTGCGCAGGCATGAACATGCCATCTGCTTTGTGAGTGTGGGAACCGCCCAGCGCGGCAAGCCAGCACGTGAGCGGCCGCAAACCCACCAGTACGTGACTTATCTATCGACGAAGGCCTTATGAATATTGAAAATTTCTCCGATCTGTTGCTGGCGGCGCGCGCGCAGCCCTTGCAGCAGCATTTGCTGTTTGTGTTTGTCGACGCCGTGCTGGCCGATGATGCCAATGCGCAGCAGCGCGCCGGATTCGCCGCGGGACATGGGGGGACCCTGGTGCCCATCATGTGTGTGGACAAAAGTCCGCAAGCGTTGCCCTCTTTTGACGCCTTGGTGCAGGAGGCGGCGCAGTTCGGCCCTGCATGGCGTTTGGTATTTGCCGCCGCAATGGCAGGGACCAGCCACAGCGCGCCAGATGGCAAAGCAGTGGACGCGGCCTTGAAGACCATGGTGGCAGCGATTGAGCGGGGCGAGATCGCGGGCTATCTGGCTTTGGACCGAGAGGGCTTACCCGTCGTCCTCGCCTAATGCACGTCACAGTTTGGGCTGTCTTCCAAAATGACCACTTTGATCCCCATCAATAGCCCACGCAAGGGCGCAAAACCGCGGTTTGCCTTGTGGGATCTTGGGTTTCGCCCTTTCTATTTGCTGGCCAGCAGCTTTGCCGCGCTGTCCATAGGGGTTTGGGCAGTGCAATTTAGCGGGCTTTTACCCCATGCCTATCTGCACGGTTCGATGTGGCATGCCCATGAAATGCTGTTCGGATTCACCTTGGCAGTTCTAACCGGTTTTCTGTTGACAGCAGCACAAAACTGGTCGGGGCAGCCCACACCCAAAGGCCCCTACCTGGCCGCACTGGCGGCCTTGTGGGTGGCAGGCAGGGTATTGGTGCTCTCGCCGTGGGGCTGGCTGGCTGCGGCAGTGAATGTGGCCTTTCCACTGGCCCTTGCGACCGCATTGGCCATCCCGCTGTACCGAGCGCGTAACCGTCGGAACTATTTTTTCGTCGCCTTGCTGGTGATGATGGCATGGGCCCAGCTGCTGGTGCACCTGCATGGACTTGGGGTCATGCACATGCCGGGGTGGGCCGGGATTTTGCTAGGGCTCGATGGCATGCTGTTTGTAATTTGCGTCATGGCCGGGCGGGTGATCCCCATGTTTACCAACAACGCGATACCCAGCGCACAGGCGGTTCGCCAGCCCTGGGTCGAAAAAATTGCACTGGGTTTGGTTTTGCTCATTTTGGTCGCAGACGCATTGCAGGTGACGGGCGCATGGTTTGCGCTGCTGGCCCTCTTGACCATGCTGGCGCATCTGATGCGCCTTGGCTTGTGGCGGCCTTGGAAGACGTTCAAAACACCTTTGGTTTGGGTTCTGCATGCAGCCTATGCTTGGATTCCCCTGCACTTGGCTTTGCGTGCGATGGCGGCCATGGACTGGGTTTCGTCGTCGGCTGCCACCCATGCGCTGACCACCGGCGCCATTGGCGGCCTGGTCATTGGCATGATGACGCGCACCGCCTTGGGCCATACCGGAAGAAAGCTGATTGCAGGAAAGGCGGAGATCACTTGTTACGCCCTGGTGGCCGCGGCCGCGTGGGTGCGTGTCGGCGTTCCCTTAGTTGACGCATCGATGCTCCCGGTTGCCATTCTGGCTTCGGCAACGCTGTGGTCCGCTGGCTTTGCCATCTATACCTTGAAGTACTGGCGCATTCTCAGCTGGGACTGAATCGCTGGGCTAGCAGCTATTGGTGCTTTCGGGAGCTGCTAATTTGCTGCGTCCTGCTGTTGGCAGCGCGGCGCAGTGATCGCATGGCCATGGTCTTTTGTGTAAGGGCAGTGATGGGTCTTCGCCCATGGCTGGCGGCTATCGAACACGGTCTACGATTGCCACTCGTCGGCACTATTGTCGATTCATCGCAAAGGTTGTGAGGCGTCGATTACTGCGACCTAAACTGCACGCTATGAACACACAAACACCACTTCTTCATGCTTGGCGCTCTTTCTGGGTTCTCAAGAAACAACGTAGCGAAGCAGCCTGGGCGCGTCTGCTGATCAGCACGGGCATCGCTATCGCAATGGCGCTGATCCTGCTCAGTTTAGCGGGACTATTCACCGGCAATCTGACCAAACTCTCCTGGTGGTCCCAGGGATTACCGAGCTGCTTGTTCATCTCCCTATGCATCTCGTACACGATCCACGGGCTTTATCGAGGCATTGAGATGGCGCTACCCGTCGCCGTGATCTACCGCATATCTGCTTGGCGCGACTGGCGCGCATCCATATTTTTCGGCATGGTGGGTATCCTTGGAAGCTTGTTGGGTGGTGGGATTGCCTTGAGTCTTCTCAGCCTGTTATTCAATGTTGACGTCGTGGGAGTGGTCACCCCACACTTCATAGGCAATTTCCTGCTGATCACAGTCGCCATCACAGTGGCCAACTTGCTCTGGTGGAGCTTGCACGCCAGACGTCAGGCGCTGAAACTCCAGGCCACGGAATCCCAGTTGCGGCTGCTCCAGGCCCAGATCGAGCCGCACTTCCTGTTCAACACGCTAGCCAATGTTCAAAGCTTGATGGATCACGATACGCCCCGCGCCAAGTTGATGCTAGAGGCGTTCTCCGAATACCTGCGTACCAGCCTTTCTCAATTGCGCAGTGCTGACAGCACGCTTGGAGCTGAGTTGGACATGGTGAAAGGCTACCTCTTGCTGCTACAAATTCGTATGGGCGAGCGGCTGCAGTTTGTGATCGATGCAGATGTCCAAGCGCGCGCCGCAATAGTTCCGCCCTTGTTACTACAACCTCTGGTTGAAAACGCGATCCATCATGGTTTGGAGCCCAAGGTTGAGGGCGGCCAATTGCACATCAGCGCCAGTGTGAATGAGGGTCGACTGGAGATTTGCGTCAATGATGATGGTCTGGGTCTGCAGGCGCCCCTGCGCGCCGGACGATCCGGCAATGGTGTGGCTCTGGAAAATATTCGTGCACGACTGAAAACGCGCTACGCCGACAATGCGAGCCTGAGCCTGCACTCGCTGCCAGTGGGCACGCGGGTATGCCTGAACATTCCGTACAACGCTAAGCCATGACCCGAGCCCTGATTGCCGACGATGAACCCCAACTGGCTCAGTACCTGAGCAAGCAATTGGGCCAACTCTGGCCTGAACTGGAAATCGTCCATATCGCCAAGAACGGCATCGAAGCAGCGACCAAGATTGCAGAGCTTCAGCCAGAACTAGCGTTTCTCGACATCCAGATGCCTGGTCTCAGCGGACTGGAGGTAGCGCAGGGAATCGAGGGTTCGACCCGGGTCGTATTCATCACTGCATACGACGAATACGCCGTACAGGCCTTTGAGCAGGCCGCGCTGGACTATCTGCTCAAACCCTTGAGCTCCGAGCGCTTGACGCGCACGCTGGAACGAGTAAAGGCCACGCTACAGCAACCACCATCAACGGCGCCAGATTTTCCTGATGCCCGCTTGGCCGACGCACTAAGTCGCCTGCTGCGTGTGCCTTCCAGCCATGTGCCACGATTGCGCTCTGTACGCGCAGCCCAAGCGGAGCGGATGCAACTGATTGCGGTCGAGGACATCCTGTTCTTTCACGCTGACGACAAATATACGGTAGTGCAGACGGTGGGCGGCGAACATTTGATTCGTATGCCGATTGTGGAATTGGCCGCGCAACTGGATCCGGACCAATTCTGGCAAGTTCACCGCTCGACACTGGTGAATCTGAAGTACCTGGCAGGCACAAGGCGCGACGAGGCCAGTCGCTTGTTCGTGCGGATCAATGGGCACGCCCCAGAGTTGCCGGTGAGCCGCGCCTACGTTCATTTGTTCAAGGCTATGTAGAAGGCTCACATTCCTACATCACTATCACAGCCATACGGCTCTAGCATTGGGGTTTCGGATGACCAGAGCGAGCGAATTCAATTTTTGGGTCCAACATCCTCTCAGTTTGATTGATGGGCAATGGATTTGACTGATTTAATCCAAATGAAGCGCTCACACTGCCCATGCCACAGCGCGTTTTGAATGCTAATCAACAACGGAGCAAGATCACTCCACCGTTACCGACTTCGCCAAATTACGCGGTTTATCTACATCGGTACCGCGTGCGCATGCGGTGTGGTAGGCCAGTAGTTGCAGCGCTACGACATGCAAGATCGGCGAAAGATGGCCATAGTTTTCCGGCAGGCGGATGACGTTGATGCCCTCGCTGGTTTGGATGTGCGTGTCAGCATCTGCCAACACATACAATATGCCACCACGGGCCCGTACTTCGTGCATATTGCTTTTTAGCTTTTCCAGTAAGGCGTCGTTGGGTGCAACAGTCACCACCGGCATGGCACTGGTGACCAAAGCCAGGGGCCCATGTTTCAATTCGCCGGCGGCATAGGCTTCAGCGTGGATATAGGTGATTTCTTTGAGTTTCAGTGCGCCTTCCATGGCAATCGGGTAGTGGGTTCCGCGTCCTAAAAACAAGACGTTTTCTTTGGAGGCAAATTCTTCGGACCACGCGATGATGGCGGGCTCCAGCGCCAGCACGGCTTGCAGCGCGCTTGGCAGGTGGCGAAGCGCTTTGAGTGCCGCGGTTTCATCCGCCTCCGATAAGTGGCCTTTGGTTTGCGCCAGGGACAGCGTGAGTAAGAACAGCCCGACCAGTTGGGTGGTGAAAGCCTTGGTGGAAGCGACCCCGATTTCCACGCCGGCGCGCGTGACGTAGGCCAACTTGCACTCCCGCACCATGGCGGAACTCGCAACATTGCAAATGGTAAGGCAGTGTTCCATGCCCAGCGATTGCGCGTGACGCAATGCCGCAAGCGTGTCCGCCGTTTCGCCGGATTGGCTGATGGTGACGACCAAGGTTTTTTTATCGGGCACCGAATCGCGGTAACGGTATTCGCTGGCGATCTCTACTGCACAGGGCAATTTGGCGATGGCTTCTATCCAGTACTTGGCTACGCAGCCGCTGTAGTAACTGGTGCCGCAGGCCAAAATGAGCACCTTATCAATTTCTTTGAAGATGCTGTAAGCGCCATCGCCGAATAACTCGGGCACGATGCCCGCAATACCTTCCAAGGTATCGGCCACAGCGCGCGGTTGTTCAAATATTTCCTTTTGCATGTAATGGCGATAGGGCCCCAACTCCGCCGCGCCACTATGCGCCTGTACCGTTTGCACTGCGCGCGTAACCGGCTTATGCGCGCTGTCAAGCACCCAGAATTTGCCTGCTTGCACGTCCACCACATCCCCCTCTTGCAGATACAAAATTTGATCTGTCACTCCGGCCAAGGCCATGGCATCGCTGGCCAAAAAGGTTTCTCCCTGGCCCACACCTACGATGAGTGGCGAGCCGGCGCGCGCGCCTACCATGCGCATGGGTTCGTCCACGTGCATCACCGCAATCGCATAAGCGCCATGTAGTTGCAAAACACAGGCCTTTACCGCATCCAACAGATCGCCGTTGTAGCAACTGTCCACCAGGTGCGCGATCACTTCGGTGTCGGTCTGGCTGCGAAAGACATAACCTTTGGCCTGCAGACTGGCGCGCAATTCATCGTGGTTTTCGATGATGCCGTTATGGACTAGCGCTACACGGCCCTCTTGTGTACCTGGGCCTTTGCCGTGGCTGAAATGGGGATGTGCGTTATGCACCACAGGCGCACCATGGGTGGCCCAGCGCGTGTGCGCGATGCCGGTGCCGCCTTCCAGTGCATCGGCCTGTACCTGGGCCATTAACTCCACCACGCGGGCGGTGCTACGGGCGCGGCGCAGCCCGGGCTGCGCGGTATTGGGATGCAGGCTCGCCGTGTGAATGGCCACACCGCAGGAGTCATATCCCCGGTATTCCAAACGCTGCAAACCCTGTACCAAGACCGGGACGATATTGCGGTGGGAGACCGCGCCGACAATGCCACACATAGTCAAACTCCGAAGTGAGGCCTTGATGCTATGCGTTCTAAAGAGAAATTAATGTTTTAAAATTTACAAAAAAAGAATTTAAAATTCAATAAAATGCATTAGAAAAATTTAAATTCAAAAAATTAAGAAAAACATATGAATATTTCAGAAGAATTGGATGCCCTGGACCTCCAGCTTTTGGGCCATCTCCAGCAGGATGCATCACTCAGCAACTTAGCGCTCGCAGAAAAACTGCGCATCTCTCCCCCGACTTGTCTGCGACGCGTCAAGCGCCTTTGCGAAGGCGGTTGGATCGAGCGGCAGATCGCAGTACTCAACCCGGCGCGCTTGGGCGCATCGGTGGGGCATATGGTTTGCGCGCTGGTGGAAGTGACCTTGGATGTGCAGGGGGTTGAGCATTTGGACGCCTTCGAGGCCAAGGCGATAGCGGACGATGCCGTCCAGCAATGCTGGCGCGTTGCCTCCGGCCCGGATTTCATTTTGGTGGTGCAGGCCCTGTCCATGCCCGATTACTTAGAAGTGACGCGCCGCTTGTTCACCCAAGATGCCAACGTTCGCAATGTCAAAGCGTTTTTCAGTATCAAGCGCGCCAAATTTAGCGCCGCTTTGCCGCTGCCCAGGCCCTGAAGTAATTACTTAGCGCCCTTGGCCGGGCGCTTCCAGTTGGCAACACCCACTTGCTTGCCCCGCGCCACCGTTAATGCACCTGCAGGCGTGTCCTTGGTAATTGTCGAGCCGCCGCCTATGGTGCCGCCTGCGCCTAGTGTGAGCGGCGCAATCAGCACGCAATTGCTGCCGACATGCACATCGTCTTCGATCACCGTCTGGTGCTTGTTCGCGCCGTCGTAATTTGCCGTAATGCTGCCGGCGCCAAAATTTACCCGTTCCCCCACCGTGGCGTCGCCTAAATACGCCAAATGGTTGGCCTTTGCGCCTTGGGCCAGGCGGGCATTTTTGACTTCTACAAAGTTGCCGATGTGCACATCCTGCCCCAAATCCGCACCCGGGCGCAAGCGTGCAAACGGGCCAATGCGCGCGCCTGCACCCACCCGCACGCCTTGGCTTTCCCCGTCTATATGGGTAAAGGCCTGGATGATGGTGCCTGCCTCGATGCTGCAATTGGCCAGCACGCAATGGGGCCCGATGCGCACCTCATCGCCCAGCTGCACCTGACCTTCAAACACACAGCCGACATCGATCTCCACATCCCTGGCGCACACCAGCGAGCCGCGCACGTCGATGCGGGCAGGATCCTTGAGTCGCACGCCTTGCTCCATCAATGCCTCGGCCAAGCGCAATTGGTGCGCACGCTCCAAGGCGGCCAGTTGCGCCGGGCTGTTCACGCCAGCCACCTCCAAGGGGTCGTCAATCCGATGGGCTAGCACCTGCACACCGTCTTGCACCGCCAACTTCACCACATCCGTGAGGTAATACTCGCCTTGGGCGTTGCGATTGTCCAGCCGCCCCAACCACTGTTTAAGTTGTCGCGCAGGCGCTGCCAATATGCCGCCATAGATTTCTGGGATGCTGCGCTCTTCTGGGCTCGCGTCCTTATGTTCGACGATGGCGCTGACCGATGGGCCATTGCGCAGCACGCGCCCGTAGCCGCTGGGATCGGGCAAATTCACCGTGAGCAAGGCAAGATGCCGGCCGGCGCTTAAGTGCAACAGGGCTTGTAAAGTCGCCGCACGTGTGAGCGGCACATCCCCGGACAAGACCAGCACGATCGCATCGTCGGCCAGATGCGGGGCGGCAGTTTGTACTGCATGCCCGGTCCCCAGCTGGGGTTCCTGGCGCGCAAATTCCAGCTTGAGCGATCCTGCCAATAGCGACAAGGCCGACTCCACTTGTGCCGCGCCATGCCCGGTTACGACCACGACTTTGCGCGCATCCACCCAACGTGCGGCCTCCAGCACATGCCCTGCCAGGGGTAAATGGGCCAGCATTTGCAGCACTTTGGGCTTGTTGCTTTTCATGCGCGTGCCCTTGCCAGCGGCCATCATGACCACCTCAACAGCAGGCTTGATCTTGTCAGCACCCGCAGCGGATGCATCGCTCGCAATTAGACTCACTGCCATGTCCTTTACTTTTTTCCAGCCGGTGCCTGGTACCGCCTGCCTGAGTGCCATTATCGGTGGCGGTGGCAGGCGCTTTCTGACACTCGGGCTAGTGTGCTTGGTGTTAGCGCTTGGCGGCTGCAGCGCGGCGCGCTTGGGCTATGGCGCAGCGCCTGACCTCCTGTATTTTTGGCTGGACGGTTACTTGGACTTTGACAACGCGCAGGCGCGCCGCGTCGGCGCAGAATTAAAGACGCTGCACCGATGGCACCGCAGCGAAGAAATGCCCTTGGTCGCCGAGCTTTTGCAGGAGGCCCAGACCTTGGCACTGCAAAACCCCGACGGCCCGCGTTTTTGCGCGCTCTATGCGTCTGTGCTCCAACGTAGCGAAGCGCTCACGCAACGCGCTATGCCGATCGCAGCGGCGGTAGTGCCCGGGCTTAAGCCGGAGCAATTGGCAGGTCTGGCCAAGGCCTATGAAAAAAGCAATCGCAAAATGCGCGAGGAATGGCAAGACGCCCGGGCGCAAGGGACAGAACTTCGAACGCGCAAAAGTCTGGAGCGCATGGAAGACCTGTATGGCAAGCTAAGCGCCGAGCAAACCCGTGCCTTCAAAGATGCCATGGCCCAAACCGGCTTTGATGAAAAACGCTATTTTGAGGAGGTGTATGCACGCCAGCAGGCAGTTTTACAAACCTTGGAACGTTTGCGCGGCGCCGACGCCGCCACCGCACAGAATGCGCTGGCCGACTTGGCGCAGCGCTATGTCCATTCTTCCAATCCTGCCTACCGGCAATACCATGAACAAATGACGGCCAATACCTGCCAGGCCTTTGCCCGACTGCACGCCCAAACGAGCGCCGAGCAGCGCAAGCACATGGTGCGCCTACTCAAAGGCTATGAAAACGATGTGCGTGCCCTGGCAGCACAAAAAGACTAATCGCGCGATACCCGCCCCGGATGGTCTACCGGCCAGGCCATGCCATAGTCGGTCAGTACCGCGTCCAGCGGAATATCGTGGGGTTCTGGTTCGAAATCGGGCACAAAGCTGTTGCCAAAACCCAGGCCTACGGTGTAGGGGCGGGGCTCCAGGCTGGCCAGCATGCGGTCATAAAAACCACCGCCATACCCCAAGCGGTAGCCGCCCGCGCTGTAGCCTACGCAGGGCACGAACAAGAGGCTAGGCATCACCTGCTCAGTGTCTTTGGGTTTGGGAATGCCGTAGGCATCCTCTTCCATTGGGCAGCCGGGGTACCAAACATGGAAAGTCATGGTCTTATGCGCTTTGTTGACCACCGGCAAAGCAATGCGTCTGCGCTGCGCGATGTCATTGAGCTCGCCGTCCTCTTTCCATCGGTGCAGGGCGGGCAGCGGGTCAAACTCGCCTTTGATAGGCCAGTAGGCGCCAATCGTCGTGTCGGTGCGGCCTACCAGCCAGACGCGCATCACCCGCAGCAATAACTCTGCGCGGTGCAGGCGGTCCGGCAGATGGGCCCGGGCATCAAGCAAGGCCTTGCGTAAGGCCTTTTTTTCCTGGGCTTTAGGGTCCATAGAGTTGTCCATAATCACCCCATGTGGTTAATCAAAAAAAATTTCGCAGCCTGGGTCTGCATTGTCGCAGTCGCGCTGCCTAGCTACGCCGCGCGGGCCCAAGCGGTGGATCTGGCGCGCAACGATCAGGCCGTGCTGGACATGGCGCAGGCTTTCAAACTCGGTGAGCGCAAGCAGCTGACGCAATTATTGCCGCAAGCCAGAGGCTCGCTCCTGGAGCCCTGGGCGGCTTACTGGGAAATGGCGCTCAGGCTGGATGAGGCGGACAAGGCCGAGATCGAAAGCGTGCTTGCGCGCTATGCCGGTAGCTACCAGGAAGACCGGCTGCGTGCAGAATGGTTGCTGCAGTTAGGCCGTAACCGGGATTGGGCCACCTTTCGCGCCCAACTACCCCTATACCGCATGGCCGATGACCGGTCTATTCAGTGCTATGCCTTATGGAGCGACTACCTGAGCAGCGGCGCCGGCGTGGCCAAGCAACTACAAGAGCTGTGGTTGGCACAGCGCGAGCCCGACGAAGCCTGCGCCGACGCAGCCCAAGAACTCATCAAAGCGCGCAATATGCCGGCCCAAGTAGCTTGGCTGCGGGCGCGCCTGGGGATGGAGAACGACCGCCTCAAAGTCACTACGCAGGCGGTCGCTACGCTGGATACCAAATGGGTCAAAACCGTGGCTGCCATTTACCAAAGCCCGGCCAAATACCTGAACGACAAACTCACAGCTTTGCGCCCGCAGACCCGCGAGTTCGTGTCGCTGGCGCTGATCCGACTGGCCTATCTGGAGCCCCAGGAGGCGGCGCTGGAGGTGGACAAATTGCGCTGGCGCGCGCAATTGACGGCCGAGGAGCGCAGCTGGATTTGGGGCGTGATCGGTAAGCGGGCGGCGCAAAAAAGCCAGGACAACGCTTTGTCTTACTACCAAAAGGGCCGCCTGGACCACATGCATGAAGACCACGTGGTGTGGGCGCTGCGCGCCGCCCTGCGTGCCGGTCAGTGGGCGCAGGTAGAAGCCGCTATTGCCGCCTTGCCGCCCGCATTGCGCGCCGATTCAGCATGGGTGTACTGGCATGCGCGCGCCGTGTTGGGCCAAAAACCGACCGAGGCGGCCCGCGCCCAGGCTCTGGCGAGCCTGCAAAGCATCGCCGGCATCCGCGGCTTTTATGAACAGCTGGCGCTCGAAGAACTGGGCCAGCGCAGCGTATTGCCGCTCAAGCCTTTGGCCCCTACGCTAGAAGAAAAAGAAGCGGCGCGCAAAAACCCCGGCTTACAGCGTGCACTGCATGCGATTGCCCTGGGTCTGCGCAGTGAAGGCGTGCGCGAATGGAACTACAGCATCAGCCTGCACACCAAAGGCGGCATGGACGACCGCAGCCTGCTGGCCGCAGCCGAATTAGCCTGCCACGCCGAAGTCTGGGACCGTTGCATCAACACCAGCGAGCGCAGCAAAGCCCTGATAGATATGGAGCAGCGCTTCCCCATGCCCTTTAAGGCCGCTGTGCTGGCACGTGCCCAAAGCATTGGTTTAGAGCCGGCTTATGTGTATGGCTTGATCCGCCAAGAGAGCCGTTTTCTCATGGACGCGCGCTCGGGGGTGGGCGCTTCGGGGCTGATGCAAGTCATGCCAGCAACTGCCAGATGGACTGCCAAAAAAATCGGCATGAGCGATTTCACGCCCGCTAAATTGACCGACCGGGATACCAATATCGCTATCGGCACCGGCTACCTCAAACTGGTGCTCGATAGCTTTCAGGGCTCCATGCCGCTGGCAGCGGCGGCCTATAACGCGGGTCCCAGCCGCGCGCGTACATGGCGCGGCGCCAGTGGTGCGCCGGTGCTGGAAGCGGCGATCTGGGCGGAGAACATTCCCTTCAACGAAACCCGCGATTACGTGAAAAAAGTGCTCTCCAACACCACGCTGTATGCTGCCATGATCAGCGGCCAGCCGCAGTCCATCAAGGCGCGCTTAGGCAGCGTCGGACCCCTAGATGCCGCGGTCCCGGAAACTGGGCTCGATCTGCCCTGAAACCGGTTCAACCAGGAGGAGAAAACATGCTGAAGTTGTACGTCGGAAATAAAAACTATTCCTCCTGGTCCATGCGGCCCTGGGTCGCGATGACGCAGGCGGGCATTGCTTTTGAAGAGGTCTATGTCCGCTTCGACAGTTTCAGCCCGGATTCGCAATTCAAGCAACGCATGGCAGGTATTAGCCCGGCAGGCAAAGTGCCGGTCTTGCAAGACGGCGATCTGAGCGTCTGGGATACGCTGGCCATTGGCGAATACCTGGCCGAAAGCTTTCCTGAAAAACAACTTTGGCCCGCAGACAAGGCTGCCCGCGCCCGCGCGCGCAGCATGTGCGCCGAAATGCACAGTGGCTTTAGCCATTTGCGCAGCCATTGCCCTATGAATATTGAAGCCTTGTTGCCCAACCGCGGCGCGCTCATCTGGCGCGACCACGCCGGTGTGCGCGCCGATGTGCAGCGTATCGCGGACCTGTGGACCGAGTTGCTGCAATCCCATGGCGGCCCGATGTTGTTCGGCGCATTCACCCTGGCAGATGCGTTTTACGCACCGGTGGTGATGCGCCTGCACACCTATGCCCTGCCGGTGCCCAGCACCATCAGCGCCTACATGGAGCGGGTGCAAGCGCTGCCCGGCGTGATGGCCTGGGTGCAGGCGGCGCTGGCTGAAAAAGACTTTTTGGTATTTGAAGAGCCCTACCGGCTGCAGTCCTGAGCTTGGCTGCGCCGCGCGCTGCATGCAAACTTATCTCGTCGGTGGTGCGGTTCGCGATAGCTTGATGGGCTTGCCGGTACGCGACCGCGATTGGGTGGTCGTCGGCAGCACGCCGCAGGCGATGGTGGACGCGGGTTTTGTGCCCGTAGGGCGGGACTTCCCGGTGTTTTTACACCCCCGCAGCAAAGAGGAATATGCCTTGGCGCGCACCGAACGCAAAACCGCACCGGGCTACCGGGGCTTTGCCATCCACGCCGACCCCGCAGTGACTTTGGAAGAAGACCTGGCGCGCCGCGACCTCAGCATCAACGCTATGGCGGTGCCCGCCGATGCGCTGCGTCCTGATGGCAGCTTTGTCCTTGCTGCGCTTATCGACCCTTTTGGTGGTGCCCACGATGTGGCTGCCGGTGTACTTCGCCATTGCACCGAGGCATTTCGCGAAGACCCGGTGCGCATATTGCGGCTGGCGCGTTTTGCAGCGCGCTTTGCGCACTTCGCTGTTTCCCGCGTAACTTTGCAACTCCTGCAGGACATGGTGCAAGCGGGGGAAGTCCAGCATTTGGTGGCCGAGCGCGTTTGGCAGGAAGTTGCCAAAGGGCTTATGGAGCCGCAGCCCTCGCGCATGCTGGCGCTCTTGCGCGAATGCGGTGCCTTGGCGGTGGTACTTCCCGAAGTGGATGCCCTGTGGGGCGTGCCCCAACCGGCAGAGCACCATCCTGAAATCGATACCGGCATCCACCTGGGCATGGTGCTTGACGCAGCTGCAGGGGCGCAAGCGCCGTTGGAAGTACGCTTTGCCTGCCTGGTGCACGACTTGGGCAAAGCCAAAACGCCTGCCGAGCAATGGCCTCGCCATATGGGCCATGAAATGCGCAGCGTGAAGCTTTTGCGCACGCTCTGCCAGCGCTTGCGCGTGCCCCAGGCCTGCGCGGAGTTGGCCGAGGTGGTGGCACGCGAACACGGCAACATCCACCGCAGCGCCAGCCTGGGCGCAGCCGCCCTATTGCGCTTGCTCGAGCGCTGCGATGCCTTTCGCAAACCCGCACGCTTTGCGCAGATCGTGCAGGCCTGCGCCTGCGATGCGCGTGGACGCCTGGGCCGTGAACACGACGCGTATAGCCAAGGCGAGCGCCTGATGCAAGCATTGCAGGCGGCCTTGGCGATAGATAGCAGCGCTATCGCCCAAGCCGCTATGCAGGAAGGCGCACAAGGCCCTGCCGTGGGGCGGGCCTTGGCCAAAGCCCGGGAGCTTGCGATAGCCCAATGCCTTGCGGCGTCCAAGCGCGGTTTACAAGACCAGCGCTAGCGCGGCATAGTCACCTACGGATTCACCCAAGCCCGCCGGTACGATGTCCACGCCGCTGGTCAAGGAGGGCAGTTTGCCGCCAATCTGGGCACGCAGGCGCGGTAGCAGCAAGTCCTGCTGGTGCCAGAACACGGAGCCGCCTATGCTGATGCGCTGCACATCGAGCGTGGCCATCAGGTTAAACAGCAGGCGGCCCATGACATAGCACAGGCCATCGACAATTTCCAGCGCATCGGCGCGGCCTTGGCGCGCTGCCGAAAACAATTGCGCCGCATCGCTAAAACCCTGGCTGGCAAAGCGCCGTGCAATCGCGTTACCGGCAATCAAAGCTTCCACATCGCCGATAGTGCCGCAGCCGCACAGTGCGTCCTGGTTGTCGCTGACAAAGCTGTGTCCCCAATGGCCGGCATTGCCATTTTTGCCGCGCAATGCGCGCCCGTCCACGCACACGCCCACGCCGATGCCTGTGCTCCAGGTCACATAAGCGCAGTGGTCCAGGCCTTGCAGCGCGCCCCAGCGGCGCTCCGCCTCCAGCGCGCCGACGCCGTCGTTTTCTAACCGCACCTTGGCAAAGGCCTGGCGCAGCGGCGCTTCCAGCAGTGCGGTGGTCCAGTCATTGGGCAGGCCACGTGCTTTACCGGCTAGGCCGCCGCAGATGTTGGGCGCCGCCAGTTCCACCCGTCCGCCCTGCATGACAAAAGGTCCGCAAGAGACCACGCCGACCGTGCCCAAGGCATTTTTCGCAAAGCCGCTTTGGACGCAGCCCTGTTCGATCATGCGGATGATTTGCTGCGCCAGCGCGTCTGATGCGCCGACTTTGGCAGTGGGCTCCGACCATTTGCCGCGTATGCCGCTGGCATCGGCGATGGTGAGCGCGACTTTGGTGCCGCCAATATCGACGCAAGCGACCGGCGCCATCCCTGCGGGAAAGCGGAGTTGAAAACCGTGGCTTGGCTGTTCCATGGGCGTGGGTCATTGGTGCTGAGAGCCGCTAATGCTAACGCCCTGCGTACAGCAGCGTTACGGACGGGTTACCGGGGCATTGGTTGGCGGCCCGGGGGGCTTGGCTGCGTGCGCACCAGGGGCCACCCGCGCTGGCTTGTGCAGGCTCACAAGCGGTGTAGGCGGTCGCCGTGTGCAAAGCCCAAAGGCGTCCAAGGCGCACCCGGGCCCAGCGCCAACACTTTGAAAAGTTCTCCCATTTCATGCTCCAGGATCAGCGTCTGTGCCGCCGCCCGCACGGGCAAAGCGGCCGCTTGCATCAAATCTACAATGCCGCAGTTCATCAGGAAATGCGCTTGGCTGGTGTAGCCCAGGACGTGCAGGCCGGCGTCTTGCGCCGTCAACGCGATGCCGCTGAAGTTGACATGGGCGGTGATGTCTTTTTCGCCGACCAGGGTCAGCGGGTCGCTATCGCTTTGGTGGGCGCGGTGGCACATCACCGTGCCGCCGGCGCGTTGGGGGTGGTAGTACTCGCCCTCGCCAAAACCATAGTCCAGAAAAAATGCGCAACCGCTGCGCAAGCGCTGCGCCAGCGAGCGGACAAAGGCCTGCGCCTGGGGGTGGATTTCACTCAGGTAATCATGCGCGCCTTCGGGCTCCACCGGTAGGCGCAGCGCGCTGGGGCGGTCCTGCCAGGCGAAGGCAGCGCTTTGCGCCGCAGTGGCCAGTTCGGGTTTGGCGATGCAGACACCACGCTCCATCCATTGGCCTTCGCAGCGCGCCAAAAGCTGCACCGGCATGGCGTCCAGCACTTCGTTACCGAATACCACACCATCGATATGTTCGGGCCAGGTCTGGGCCCAGTGGACCAGGTCACCAAAGCGCGCCAGGCGCTGCTGTTGGCGCCGTGCCAGCGTGGCCGACACATCGACGATGGTGTAACGCTTAAGCGTCACGCCCATTTGCGCCAATGCACTGAGTAATTGTTCGGCCAGCGCGCCGCTGCCGGCGCCAAACTCCCAAATCTCGGTGGTGCCAGTATGGGCCAGGGCTTGTGCCACTTGCTTGGCCAGGGCGTAGCCAAACAGCGGGCTGATTTCCGGCGCAGTGACAAAATCACTCCCATTGCGTCCCGGTAGGGGGCCGAACTTGAGCGAATCATGCGCGTAATAGCCTAGGCCTGGCGTGTACAGCGCCAGTTCCATGAAGCGGTCAAAACCGATCCAGCCGCCCGCTGCGCTAATGGCGCTGCATATCGACTGCTCCAGGGCGCTTAAGGGGTGAGGGGGCATCGTTAAACTCAGGGGCGCGGCCTTAGGGCGGCGCAGGGTGGACTGCATTGTCCCCTATGCACAAGCAAGTTCACCGCGCTGGCCGCTCAGGCCGCTCCAACTTAGGAAAACACCAGACCCCATGCACAGCAGCGTATTAATCACCGGCGGCGCACAACGCCTGGGCCGCGAATTGGTGCTGGCTTTCGCGCGCGCGGGCTGGCATGTCTGGTGCCATTACGGACATTCGGCCCAGGCGGCGCAGCAGCTACAAGCTGAACTGCGCGCCCAGGGCCTGGCCCTGGACCTGGTGGCGGCTGATTTGTCCCAAGAGGCGCAAGTGCTGGCCATGATGGCGCACATCGTGCAGCAGCGCGGCCCCTTGCAGGCGGTGGTGAATAACGCCTCCCTGTTCGAGCCCGATACCGGCCTAGACTTTGACCCGGCTTTGCTGCGCAGGCAGATGGAAGTCAATCTCGTCGCGCCTTTGTTGCTTGGGCGCGAGTTGGCGCGCCAGCAGACCCAGCGGCTCGAGCGGGGCGAGAAGCAGGATGCTTGCCTTATCCATGTGTTGGACCAAAAAGTGTTCAATCTGAACCCGGATTATTTTTCCTACACCAGCACCAAGCTGGCGCTCGAGCGCAGCGTGGCTTTGCAAGCGCAGGCGCTGGCGCCTAGCGTACGGGTGTGCGGCGTCGCACCGGGCTTGATTTATCCCAGCGGTCCGCAGTCGCAGGAAAATTTTGAACGCGCCAGCTGCGTGAATTTGTTGCGCCGCGCCACGCCACCGGCCGATGTGGCGGCTACCTGCTTGTTTTTGGCGCAGACCCGCTCCATCACGGGCGTCAGCGTCTGTGTGGACAATGGCCAGCACTTGGTCCCGCTGGCGCGTGATGTGATGTTTGCCACCCAAACCCTGGCGCAGGAAGCCCCGTATGCAAAATCTTGAAGCGCAGTTGATGCGTGATTGCCGCAAACTGTTTTTGCGTGGCTTTGAGTTGCCGGTGCGTATCGGCATCCACGACTTTGAACTGCAGGCGCCCCAGCGCATGCGCTTTGATGTGGACCTGTATGTGCCCTACGCCCACTCCAGCCCGACGCAGGACCGCATCGACGAAATTGTGGACTACGACTTTGTGCGCAATGCCATACGGCGCCTGTGCGATGCAGGCCACATCAATTTGCAAGAGACTTTGTGCGACGCGATTGCCCAGGCGCTGCTGGGCCATGCACAAGTCGCTGCCGTGCGGGTAAGCACCTGCAAACCCGATGTGTACCCGGATTGCGACGCCGTAGGTGTTGAAGTATTCCGGCTGCGCGCTGCGGCCGCGGCGGCCGCATCCGTGTAAGCGTTTTTTTGTTTTCCAGGATCACTCCATGTCGATATCTACCGCTGCCCCGTTTCGGGGCAATCAAACGCTGACCTTGACCGGCCTGCGCTTTGAGGCCAACCTGGGCATTCTCGAGTCCGAGTTGCTAGCACCCCAGCCCATCCAGGTGGACGCCGAGCTGCACCTGGG